>NZ_JAAGPM010000002.1:0-186098 GCF_017104865.1 Burkholderia sp. Ac-20349 | reverse complement strand
CGCCGGTCATTCGTTCTCGCCGCTCGTGCAGACCGACGACGTGATCCTGTCGCTCGACGCGATGCAGGGCGTGATCGACGTCGACCGCGACCGGCGCGTCGCGCGCGTGCATGCCGGCACGCGGCTGTGGGCGCTGGGCCCGGCGCTCGCCGCGCACGGCCTCGCGATGGAGAACCTCGGCGACATCAACGTGCAGTCGATCGCCGGCGCGACCAGCACCGGCACGCACGGCACCGGCATCACGCTCGGCAACCTGGCGACGCAGATCGACAGCTTGACCTTCATGTGCGCGGACGGCAGCGAGATCCGCGCGACCGCCGATACGCATCCCGACCTGTTCGCGGGCGGCCGGATCGGGCTCGGCGCGCTCGGCGTGCTGACCGAGATCGGCCTGCGCCTCGTGTCCGCGTTCAAGCTGCGCCTCGAACGCGGCGCGATGCGTCTCGACGACTGCCTCGCGCAAGCGGACGCGCTGATCGCGAAGCATCGCTCGTTCGAGTTCTACTGGTTCCCGCATACGGACACCGTGCTGACCAAGGCGTGGGACATGACCGACGAACCGGCCAACGCGGTGCACTGGGCGAGCCGCGCGTCCGAGTCGTTCCTCGAGAACACAGTGTTCGGCGCACTGTGCGGGCTCGGCCGGCGCATGCCCTCGCTGTGCCCTGCACTGAGCCGGCTGTGCGCATCGACCGTGTCGGCCGGCCGGCACGTGGATGCGAGCTACGCGATGCTGTCGACGGTGCGCCGCGTGCGCTTCAACGAAATGGAATGGTCGGTGCCGGCCGAACGCGGCGCCGACGCGCTGCGCGAAATCCGCGCATTCATCGCGCGCCGCAGCTTCCCGCTGATGTTCCCGATCGAATACCGCTGGGTGCGCGGCGACGACATCTGGCTGAGCCCCGACTACGGCCGCGACAGCGTGCGCATCTCGGTGCACCAGTATCGCGGGATGCCGTTCGACGCGTACTTCTCGGGTGTGCAGGCCATCTGCCGCAATCACGGCGGGCGGCCGCACTGGGGCAAGGTGCATGCGATGAAGGCCGCCGAGCTGGCGGCATGCTATCCGCACTGGGACGATTTCCTCGCACTGCGCGAACGGATGGATCCGCACGGGCGCTTCCTGACGCCGTACCTGCGCACGCTGTTCGGTCTGCCGCAACACGCCAGCGCCGCCGCAGCCGCTCGCGCCGCGCCGGCCCGCCGAGGGACACACCCGATGCACGAAACGGCCGGCGTCGCGCAGGATCGGCCGCGATCCAACCCGGAGGCCTCATGAGCACAGCCACCCTGCAGGTAGCCGCGCAGTCGCGTCCCGATCCGTCGACCGGCGCCGTCGTCCGCCTTGCGCTCGCGTTCGCGGCCGCCACCAACGGCCTGATCCTGTCGCCGTTCCTCGTCGCGGCCGTGATGACGCGCTTCCGGCTCGACGAAGGCACGGCGACCGCGCTCGTCAGCGCCGAGATCCTCGGTATCGCGATCAGTTGCGCGCTGCTGTCGCACCGGATCGCGCGCGCCGCGCGGTCGTTCACGCTGGCCGGCGTGGTCGGCACGATCGCCGGGCAGGCGCTCAGCGCGGTCGCGCCCGGCATCGCGTCGGCGGCGGTCGCGCGCGGGCTGACGGGGCTGTTCGAAGGGATGCTGTTCGTCGTCGTCGCGTCGGGCGTATCGCAGCGCGCGTCGACCGACCGCCTGTGGGGGCAAATCAACCTGCTCGCGGGCGTCATCAACGGCGGCATCCTCGTGCTGATCTCCGCGTTGCCGGCCGGCTTCGGGCACTGGGTGTTCGCACTTCTGGCGGCCGTCGTCGCCGTGCTGGCGCCCGCGATCCGCGGCATCGACGCATTGGCGAGCGCACCCGCGCAGACCCACGTGCGCGCCGGCACGCTGCCGTGGCGGCCGGTCATCGCGATCTGGGTCGTGACCGCGCTCGTCTACGGCGTGCAGGCATCGCAATGGGCGATCGCCGGCTTTGTCGGCGAACGTGCGGGGCTGTGGCCGACGACGATCGGCGTACTGCTGTCGGTGTCGTCGCTGCTCGGCTTCGTCGGCGCGGCGATTCCGTCGCATCCGGCCAGCCACCCGCACCGCCTCGCGCTGATCTGGGCCGCGCAGCTCGCGATGATCGCGTCGATCGAATGGTTCTTCAGCGCGCGCAGCGGCAGCGCGTACTTCCTGAGCCAGTTCGTGCTGAACAGCGCGTTCTTCGTGATCGTGCCGTTCCTCACCGGCATGCTGTCCGACGTCGACCCGGACGGCTCGCTGGTCGCGCGCACGCTCGTCGTCACGTTCTTCGCGGCCGGCATCGGCACCGCGCTGTCCGGTGCGCTGCTCGGCCGCTTCGGCGGTACGCGCGTCGCTCACGTGCTATGCGTGGCCGTGCTGGCCGCCGCCCCGTTCGTGCGGCTCGCGTTGCGCCGCGCGACGCCCGGTGCGGTGGCGAGCGCGTCGCCGTCGCGCTGACCGCAGTGCGCCATGGCGTGGCCGCGACGCACCATGAGAATGGCCGCCACGGCCTTGGCCTGCGCAAATTTGGCTTTCTACATTCGTTTCCGGCGGTGCGAGCCGCCGTCCCCCTGTCGATGCGGAGTCCCAAAGAATGAATCGTCACGATAGCGTTCGCGCCGCGTGCTGCGCGATGTTGGTCCTGGCCGGTACCGGCGCGCACGCGCAAAGCAATGTGACGCTATATGGCGTGATCGATGCGGGCATCCGCTACGAAACGCACGGCGTGTCGTACGGCGCCGACGGCTCGCCGGTGTCGACGGGCCGCAAGATCTCGATGGCCGACGGCGGCGGCCTGACGGAAAGCTACTGGGGCCTCAAGGGGCAGGAGGATCTCGGCGGCGGGCTGTCCGCGCAGTTCAACGTCGAGAGCCACTTCGGCCCGAACAGCGGCGCGATCGTGCCGGCCGGCTCGCCGAACTTCTTCCAGGTCGCGTACGTGGGGCTCACGTCGACGTCGCTCGGCCAGCTCGCGCTCGGCCGCCAGTACAACGTGCCGTTCGAGATGGTGTCGCTGACCTACGGCTCGAACCTGTGGGCCGGCCCGCAAGACCCGTACTTCAACCTGTTCAAGCCGGAGCAGACGATGCTCGCGGGCGCGCGCACCAGCAACATGATCCAGTACGGCGCGCAGCTCGGCAGCCTGTACCTGCTCGCACAGTACGCGCCGGGCGGCCATGCGGGCGGCGGCGTGCTCGGCAGCCAGGCCGGTGCGGCGATCGCGTACGCGCCGGACAAGGGGCCGTTTACGGTCGGCGCATCGTTCATGCGCACCTGGGACGACGTCACGCACGCGAAATTCGACATCTATGGCGGCGGCGGCTCCGTCACGCTCGGCAACGCGACCGTCAACGCCGGCTATATCGAGAACGCACGCGACAACGACTTCACGTCGTTCGAGAGCGGCCCGTTCAGCTCGACCGATCTCGCCGCGCTCGGCATCATCTCGCCCGCGCAGGTGGTCGATCCGTCGACGCCCGGCGGGTTCCGGCGCCGCAAGATGGCGCTCGCGGGGCTGACCTACAAGTTCACGTCGGCGTTCACGGCCGCCGTCAACGCGTGGTGGACCACGCAGTCGGGCTACACGCCGGACTTCGACGGCCGCGCGCGCCAGTTCCAGGTGATCGCCGGCTACAGCCTGTCGAAGCGCAGCATGCTCTATGCGGAAGTCGACTACGCGATCTATCGCGGCGGCCTGGTCGGCGCGCAGCTGGTCGGCGTGAACGGGCAGGCGCCGAGCACGAGCACCACGCAGCTCGGCGCGACGGTCGGCTTGCGCCACTACTTCTGAAGCGGGGCCGCACAGGATGTGGGCGATCGCGGCCGGGGCGGCGCCGGGTCTCCGGCCGGGCGGGACGAGTACAATCCATGGAAAAAAATACGGAGCATCCATGGACGAACCCGACCGTTATACGACGGCGAATCTGCCGGTCCATCTGTTGCGGTGCCTCGCGGAGACAAGCAAGGAACTGGGCATCGATCCCAAGCGGCTGTGCCTGGGGCTCGGCTTCGACGTCGCGGACCTGTCGAATCCGTCGTGCCGGATTTCATTGCGCCAGGCGAGCACGATGATCCGCCGCGCGCTCGAGATGGCGCCGGGGCGGGCGCTCGGCCTCGAACTCGGCACGAGCGAGACGATCGCGTCGATCGGCCTGGTCGGCTATGCGATGCTGACGAGCCCAACGCTGAAGGACGCGATCGTGGTCGGCATCGAGCTGCAGCGCCACACGGGGCCGCTGATGCGCTTCGAAGTGATCTCGGATGCGCGCACGCTGTCGATCCGCGCGACCAACCTGCTGATCGAATCGGACATCGAGGCGTTCCTCGTCGAGGAAGCGTTCGGCAGCTTCATGAAGATCGGGCGCTCGCTCGTCGGCCCCGCGTTCCAGCCGAAGGTCATCGATCTCGGCTACCCGCCGCCGGCCTATGCGGAGCAATACGCGCGCGTGTTCCCGTGCCCGGTGCGGTTCGAACAGGAACAGAACCTGTTTTCATGCGACGCCGCGCTCGGCAACCGCCCGATCGCGACCCACGATCCGCTCGCGCATCGCCAGGCGCTCGAATTCCTGCAGGACGCGCTGCCGCCCGAACCCGAAGGCACCGAATTTCTCGAATCGATCGAACGGATCATGCGGCGCGACCTGCGCCATGCGCCGTCGCTCGCGGCGATCGCCGCGCAACTGTGCATGAGCGAGCGCACGCTGCGGCGGCGGCTGGCCGATCAGGGCGTGTCGTACCAGACGGTGATCGACACGATCCGCCGCAAGCGCGCATTCACGCTGCTGAGCAACCCGCGGCTGTCGATCGAGGACGTCGCGCATGAAGTCGGGTTCAGCGATGCGCACAACTTCCGGCGCGCGTTCAAGCGGTGGACGGGGCACGGGCCGAGAGAGGGGCAGCGCCCGCCCGCGTGAACGTCACGCGGGCCCGGGCCGATCACGGCATCTGCTCGCCCAGGCGCAGCTGATTCGTCACCTGCGTCACTCCGTCGACCTGCCGGGCCGCGTCCACGGCCATCGCGGCCTGCTGACCGTCGCTCACACCGCCGCGCAGCGTCACGACGCCGCTCCGGGCACGCACCACGATGCGCGTCGCGTTCAGCCCGCGCGTGCGTGCGAGTGCGGCGCTGACACGGCGCGTCAGGCGCCGGTCGTCGGCCCGGCGCGCCTGGTCCGCCGGTGCCCCGCTGGCAAGGGTTGGCGACCCAAGGTCCGATGCGGCTCGCGCGGGGCCGGCTACGGCGACGATGCCGCATGCCAAGGCGGTCGCGATCAATACACGTTGTACTGCTTTCATGGAGTCTCCTTTCACACACGGAAAATGGCGTCGACCCGACGCTCAGAATTTCGTCATCAGGCCGATCGATACCCCCGTCGTGCCACTGCCGCCCGGCCGCAGGCCGATGGCCGCGATATTGGTCGGATCGGTGCGGTATGCGCCGGAGAAGCCGTTGCGATCGAACTCCGCATAAATCTCGGTGCGCTTCGACAGGAAGTATTCGACGACCGCATACGTCGTGAGCTTGTGCCCGTCCGCGTCGCGCCGGTTGCCGAGATTGCGGCCGATGTCGTCGTACATGCCGGCCGTGAACTGCAGGAACGGCGTGGCCTGATAGACGGCACCCACCGACGGGATCCTGTCGCGGCGGTGCGGCCGGCTCGGGTTCGCGCTCGAAATGTCCAGCGCCGAGTAGCTCGCATAGAGCCGGCCCGCCCCGATCTGCCAGGTCCCGCCCGCCATCCAGGTCTGCGCGGACTGCGACGCGTCCGCGCTGTACGTCTTCGCATAGGACGCACCGCCGAGCACCGTCTGGTACTGATACATCGCCGCCGCCGAGAAATTGGTTCCGGCGCGCGTATTGCCGGCGACGCCGCCGGGCGAATAGCTTGCCGCGAGTCGCAGGCCGCCCAGTTCGCCGATGTACTTGATCGTGTTGTTGAAGCGGGAATCGAGCGTGAACGGATTGCCGACCCACAGCACACCGGGCTCGATGGCAAGCGACTGGCCGCGCCCGCCCGCCGGATCCACGACGATCCCGAAGTCGGTCGCCGCATTGAACTGGCGCCCGAACGTCAGTCGCCCGAAGCCGCCCGTCACGCCCACGTACGTCGCCTGCGAAAACAGCGTGCCGGCCGTCTTCACCGCGCCGGTTCCGCTGCTGAAAGCGCCATCGAGCACGAACAGCGCCTTGAATCCGCCGCCCAGATCCTCTTTTCCGCGAATGCCGAAATCGTTTCCCGAGATTATGTTGTTGTTGAACCCCACGGCGCTCCCGCCCTGCATGCCGTTGGTCCATCGAATCCCGCCGCCGATCTGCCCGTAGAGGGTCACGCTCGACTGCGCCACGCTGATGCCCGGCAACGCGCCGAGCAATGCCATCCATGCGAATTTTCTCATCCGTCTCCTCCTGCCAGTGCCTGGCTTTATATGTTGGTCACTGCCTCACTTCATGATTCGCATACCGAATTAATTTAGCGATACCCGTTGCCGATCGATACCCGTTGCCGATCGCTTCACGCTGTTACCGGGATCGGCGCACGCGTGCCCGCGTGCGCCGATTCCCGCCCTCCTGGATTACTCGGCCGGCCGCCCGACGTTCTGCACGAGCGAGCTGACGTATCCCGGCCCGCCGGCGCCGTCGTGCTCGACCTCGACGTACCACGCGAGGTTGTGACCCGCCTGAAGGTTCAGCGCGGCGTGCCACTCGCCGTCACGCGCCGCCATCGGCATCGATTGCCACGTGGCGCTGCGCCAGTCCTGCGAGACCGGGTGAAACGCGTGGAACAGCCTGACGCCCGACACGTGCTCCGCCTCGACGCGTGCGACCACGGCCAGCCGGTCGCCGGCGGTCTCGTGCCGGACCACCGGCATGCGCGGCACGCGACGGCCGGCAAAGGTGCGGGCCAGCCACATCCGCCACGCCGCCAGATGCTTCGTGGAGACCCACGAATGACGCACGTTGTCGACGGCGAGATAGGCCTTGTCGCCCGGCATCTCGGTCATCATGCTGTTGGGCGCGCCGAGCGCGAAGAACTCGTCGTTCGTGCCGAGCGCGACGAGATAGGCGGCCTTGATCCGGTCGCGCCACAGATACGGATCGAAATGCATCAGCATCTGAAAACCGACCGGATTGTTGAGCGCGCGCAGCATCGTCTCCGCGCCCTGAAAGCCCGGGCCGGCGCGCGACTCCGACGGCCCGGCGACGTGCGGCCCGAACTCGGCGAATTTCGTTGCAAGGTGATACAGGTTGTTCCCGCCGTGGTAGCCGCACACCATCACGCCCGCCACCCGGTCCGGGTCCGCGCCCGACGCAATGGCTACGCCGACCCCGCGCTTCGAATTGCCGATCAGGACGGCCCGCTTCGTCCCGATGCCCGGGAGCGAATGCAGCAGCGTGATGGCGCGGAGATACGCCTTCGCGATCGGGTAGTACCCGATCCAGGTCAGGTCACCGGTTTCCAGCATCTTCTTCAGCGCATAACCGGTGAAATCCGATTCGTCGAGGCCGAACGGGCAATCGGCCGGGTTCGCGAAGATCATGATCGGCATCCCGAGGTCGAGCGCCGTGCCTTCCGCGTATTCGCCCTCGGTATCGAGCGTCGTGCCGGGAATGACACGTTGGGCCCATTCCCCGGGCTCGAAGGCCTGGCGCGCCGTGCCGATAATGCCGGCTGCGCCGTCGCCGTCATAGCCGTCGGGCACGTAGATGCGGGCGGGATGCCGCCAGACGAGCCCGTGCCATTGCTGGCTGGTGAAGGTCAGCTCGATGACGCGAACCCGGCGCCCGGCTCGATGCCGGCTCTCGCGCACGCAATCCGAGACGATCTCCGGCTTCAACGTCGATTCGTCGAGCAGTTCCGCCTTGTCGAAAAATGGTGCCGGCCCCAGCGCCAGCTTCTGGTCCGTGAACATCTGATTCATGAGTGGAGTTCCTGGTTGATAAGTGCCGCTTCGGCGGCCTTGGGACGAATGACGCAGGCAAACAGCAGCACCACGGCGACGAGCGCGAGTGCGACGAGATAGAGCGCCGGCTCGAGGCTGCCCGCCCGCACGCGAATCGCGCCGAACAGCGCGGAACTCACGCCGGATGCCGCGCCCATGCTCGAGATCAGCGCCACGCCGGCGGCGGCCGCATCGCGCGGCAACAGGCGCGTCGCGATCGCCCAGAGCACCGGGTACGCAGACGCGATGCCGCTGGTTGCCAGGATGGCGCCGGCCATGACGCCGGGCAGCGCACCGTGCGAGACGGCCATCGTGCACAGTCCGGCAATGCCCGCACCGACCGCGACGATGAAATGCAGGTGACGCTCGCGGCGACGGTCCGAACGGCGGCCGTACCAGACCATCGCGATCGTGCCGATCAGGTTCGGGATCACGACGTACAGGCCCACGTGCTGCAGGTTCGTGACGCCGGTCGCCTCGATGATGGACGGCAGCCAGAAAATCAGCAGGTTGGTCGCGCACCCCAGCGAGAACGTCGTGAAGCCCAGCAGATAGACGCACGGCTCCCGCAGCGCCGCGCGCAACGGATGGCGGGCGGCAGGCCGGCCCTCAGGCACGCCAAGCGCCTGCTGCACGATACGGCGCTCGTCGGGCGACAGCCAGCGGGCCTGTTCCGGACCTTCGGGCAGCACCCGGAACGCGATCATGCCGAGCACGATGCTCGGCACCCCTTCCAGCAGCATCAGCCATTGCCAGCCGCCAAGCCCCGCAACACCGTTCATCGCGTTCAGCACCCAGCCCGATACCGGCCCGGTCACGAGCCCGGCTGCGGCAGCGGCCGTCATGAACAGCGCAATGACCTTCGCGCGGCGCTCGGCCGGAAACCAGAACGTCAGATACACCACGACGCCCGGGAAGAATCCCGCCTCGAACGCGCCGAGCAGGAAGCGCAGCGTGTAGAACTGGCCCGGCGTCCTGACGAACATCGTCGCGGCCGCCGCCACGCCCCACAACGCCATGATCCGCAGCAGGGTGCGGCGCACGCCGACCCGCCGCAGCATCAGGTTGCTCGGCAGCTCGAACATCAGGACCCCGACGGAGAACGCCGAGGCCGCCACGCCGTACACCGCGTCGGTGAATCCGAGCGCCCCCTGCATCTGCAGCTTCGCGAGGCCGATATTGTTGCGATTGACGAACGCGGTCAGATAACACAGGAACAACAGCGGCACGAGACGCCGCGTGATGCGCGCGAACACCCGCTCCGCTTCGCTGCGCGCGGCCATGCCGCCGCCGTCCGTCGAGCATTCCATTCCGGTGTTCATGCGGAAGTCCCTCCGTCAGGACGCGCCGCATGCACGCGATAGCCCAGGCCCGGCGACAGCACGCTGCAGTCGCCGTCGGACAACATGACGGTTTCAAGCGCGTCGTGGTTCATCGCGTCGTCCACGAACTCGACGATCGTGCGCACCTTCGCGCAGGCCACGCCCACGCCGGCGCACGCCTCCTCGAGGTCGGCCGCGCGCCATTCGCGGATCGCGGCCGCCAGCGCGGTGCGCAACGCCACCGGGTCGCTGGCGCGCAGGAACGCGGCCGGCCCGCCGGCATCGAGCGGCGGATCGAAATAGCGCGGATCGCGTGCAATGTCGGCGCGCCCGAGTATGCCGAGCGCGGCCGCCAGTTGCCGCGGCGTATTGGCGCCAAGCGCGACCCAGCCGTCCTGCGTGGCGAACAGGTCCGCCGCCGGACTGCCCGAGTATCCCTGGTTGCCGACCCGTGGCGGTGCAACGCGGGCCGTGAGCGCCTGGCACGCGAACGGATACATCAACTGCAACGCGGCGCCGGTCATCGACACGTCGAGATAGCGCCCCAGACCGGATGCATCCCGCTCGCGCAGCGCGGCCAGGATCGCCATCGCAGCGACGAGCCCCGTGCCGGCATCTACCACCGGGAAGCCCGTCTTGACCGGCGGCTCGCCTTCACGGCCGGCCATCAGCGTCATGCCCGTCGCCGCCTGGACGACATGGTCGTAGGCCGGCCGGCCCTGCCACGCGCCGGTGTTGCCCCAGCCGCTGATCGCAGCGTAGACGAGCCCGGGATTCCGCGCCCGCAGCGCGCCGTCGCCCAGGCCGAACCGGTCGAGCACGCCCGGCCGCAGGCTGTCGACCAGCACGTCGGCTTCGCGCGCGAGTTCGAGTGCCTGGTCGCGGTCGCCTGCATCGCTCAGGTCCAGCTCGATGGAGCGCTTGCCGGCGTTCAGCGCAACGAAGCCCATCCGCCCGTTGCCGCGGCGCATCACGTCGCCGCCGTTGCGATTCTCGATCTTGACGACCTCGGCACCGAGTTGTGCCAGATGGAACGTCGCCAGCGGGCCCGCGATGACGTGCGTGAAATCCAGCACGCGAATCCCGGCGAGCGGTTTGAATGCCGTCATGCCCGCGCTCCTGTCGCTGCTGCCCGACGCGTCGGCGCCCCGGTCGGCTGCCGTTGCCGGTCCCCTGCTTGCCCCAACCCCTTGCGCATGTCTCTCTCCATTAGGTCGAGTCGCTATTGTGGGCAGGTTGCGCTTTCATGAAAATTGAAGATTCATGAACCAGCATTCCGAAAACATGAATCCCGACCTGATTTCCGGGCGACGCAATGCGGGCAATTTCCTGCGGCTGCGACACTTGCGCATGCTTGAGCTGGTCGCGGACGGCGGCTCGCTCGCCGCGGCCGCACGCATGCTGCACCTGTCGCAGCCGGCGATCACGAAAATGCTGCAGGAGATGGAAGCGGTATTCGGCACGATGCTCGTGACGCGCGGCGCGCGCGGCGGACGGCTGACCGCCGATGGCGAAGCCGTCCTGCAGCGCCTGCGGATCGCGCTCGCGCAATTCGACGTCGCGCTGGCCGGCGACGGCAACGACGAAGGCCGGCCGCTGCTGCGCATCGGCATGCTGCCCGTGGTCAGCGTCGCACTGTTGCCGCAGATCATGCGGAACCTGACGCGGGACGCACCCGCGCCACGGTTCACGGTCATGGAATCGAACGTCTCGGGACTGCTGGACGCGTTGTCGGCCGGAAGGATCGACTGCATCATCAGCCGCCCCGACGCGGAAGCGTTGTCGAAGCTCGACGGGCTCGACGTCACGATCCTCCCCGTGTACGAAGAACCGCTCGCGATCGCGTGCCCGCTCGCGCATCCGTTCGCCGATGCGCGACGCGTGTCGACGGAGCAGTTGCAGCGCGAAGACTGGATCGTCCCGCATGCCGGCACCGATACCCGCCGCGCGTTCGACGCGCTGTTCGTCGACCACGGCCTGATGCCGCCGCGCCCGCTCGTCGAATCGATGTCGTTTCACACGAACCTGCAGATGGCCGACGCGCTCGGCGCGCTGACCGTCGCGCCGCAGTCGGCCGTGCTGCACTATGCGCGCATGGGCGTGATCCGCAGGGTCGGTGGTTTTCCGGTCATGCCGGTGGGGGAAATCGCGCTGATACACCTCGCGACGATGGCCAGCCTGCCCGCGCTGCAGCGGTTTCGCGATGCGGTCGAAGCGGCCGCGCATGCGCGGCGTTGATGCGCGGTCATCGCAGGCGGGCCGGTTGTCGTGCCATCACGCCATCCACCCGGCGTGCAGTCAGGCTGACGTCGCAGTAGCCGACGGCCACCGCACGCGCATCACTGCGGCTCGCCGATCCCGCCCATCAGCGTCATCAGTTGCTCGCGCAACCATCGACTGCCCTGGTCCTGATCGGCGCTGCGATGCCAGTAGCAGAAGTATTCGAGGGCCGGCATCTCGAACGGCAGTTCGAGAATGCGCGCCGGATAGCGCTGCAGCAACCGCAGCGGCGCCGTCAGCGCAAGATCGCCGCGCATCGCGATCAGCGGCGCGACCATGTAGTGCTGCACGCGCATCTGGATGGTGCGGCGCAGCCCGAGGCGCGTCAGTTCCGCGTCGACGTGCCCGCTACCCTTGCGGCGGCTCGACACGTGGATGTGCCCCATCGCAAGGTAGTCGTCCATGGTGAGCGTGTCGCCCTTGAACGGGTGATCGTCGCGGATCATGCATGCATAGCGGTCGCGCACGAGCAGTGCCTGGTGCAGATGCGGATCGCCGATCAGCGGCGCGTCGATCGCGATGTCGACGGAGCCGTTCGCGAGCGCGGTCGCGACTTCGCGGCGGTCCATCGTGTAGCTGCGCACGTGCATGCCGGGCGCATGCGTCTGCAGCAGTTCGCCGAGCGCAGGCAGCAGCAGCGCTTCGGTCAGGTCGCTCATGCTCATCCGGAACACGCGCGTCGACGACGCCGGATCGAACACGTCGCCTTCGTGCGCGCTCGAATCGAGCAGCTGCATCGCCTCGCGCACGCGGCCGACGATGTTCTCGGCCAGCGGCGTGGGCATCATCCCGGCCGGCGTGCTGACGAACAGCGGATCGTTCAGGGTCTTGCGCAGCCGCGCCAGCGCGTTGCTGACGGCCGGCTGCGTGAGATTCAGCACCTCGGCCGCCCGCGTCAGGTTGCGCTTGGTGTAGATCGCGTCGAATACGACGAACAGGTTCAGGTCAATCTTCGAAAGGCGCATCGCCGGATCTCCTTGCCGGCATCTTACGGCGTGCGCCTCCCGTTCGTCCACGGCCCTGCGCATCGTGGCGAGACGCTCAGCCGCGCAGCGGCGGCGTCAGGTACGGGGCCGTCGAACCCGGCTCGCCGTCCTTGATTTCCATCCGCGCGATCGCCTGCAGGTGCACCTCGTCCGGGCCGTCGGCGAAGCGCAGCGCGCGGCCCCAGGTCCAGAGGTCGGCGAGCGGCGTATCGGGGCTCAACCCCGCCGCGCCGAACACCTGCATCGCGCGGTCGCACACGTCCGTATAGACGGTCGGCACCAGCGCCTTGATCATCGCGATTTCCTTGCGCGCGGCCTTCGCGCCGACCTTGTCGATCATCCACGCGGCCTTCAGCACCAGCAGGCGCGCCTGCTCGATCTCGATGCGCGAGCGCGCGATCCATTCGCCGACCGTACCGTGCTTGTTCAGCGGCTTGCCGAACGCGACACGCGACTGCGCGCGGTCGACCATCAGCTCCAGCGCCAGCTCGGCCGCGCCGATCGAACGCATGCAGTGGTGGATCCGGCCCGGCCCGAGGCGTGCCTGCGCGAGCGCGAAGCCGCTGCCTTCCTCGCCCAGCAGGTTGCTCGCCGGCACGCGCACGTTGTCGAACGTGATCTCGCAGTGCCCTTCCGGCGCATAGTGATTGACCACCGTGATGTTGCGCACGATCGTCACGCCCGGCGTGTCGCGCGGCACGAGGATCATGCTCTGCTGCTGGTGCGACGCGGCCTCGGGATCGGTCTTGCCCATCACGATGAAGATCTTGCAGTTCGGATGCGCGGCGTTCGTGATGAACCACTTGCGGCCGTTGATCACGTACTCGTCGCCCACGCGCTCGATGCGCGTCGTGATGTTCGTCGCATCCGACGATGCCACATCCGGCTCCGTCATCGCGAACGCCGAGCGGATCTCGCCGCGCAGCAGCGGCTTCAGCCACTGTTCGCGCTGCTCGGGCGACGCGAACATGTGCAGCAGCTCCATGTTGCCGGTGTCCGGCGCGTTGCAGTTGAACACTTCCGACGCCCAGCCCACCCGCCCCATGATCTCGGCGAGCGGCGCGTATTCGAGGTTCGTCAGGCCCATGCCGGGCTCGTCGTCCTTCAGGTGCGGCAGGAACAGGTTCCACAGCCCTTCCGCCTTCGCGCGTTCCTTCAGTTCCTCCATGAACGACACGGGATACTGACCCGCGTGCACTTCCTCGTTCCACTGGCGGATGCGCGGCACGATGTGCGCGTCCATGAATGCGCGCACGCGGCTGCGCAGTTCTTCCACTTTCGGGGTGTAGCCAAAGTCCATGATCGACTCCTCGATTTCGTTCGTCCGGTTCCGTCAGAAGGCCGAGACACCGCCGTCGACGGCGACGGCCTGCCCGGTCAGATAAGTGTTTTCCTTCGCGCACAGCGTCAGCATCGTCGCGACGATTTCCTCGGGCCGGCCGAGCCGCTTCATCGGCGAGCCCTGCGCGAGAAAGTCCTGGCGGTCGCCGATATCGCTGTCGGTGACCATCGGCGTCGTGCTGTAGAACGGGCACACCGCATTCACGCGAATGCCGTGGCGCGCGTATTCGAGGGCCGCCGTCTTCGTGAGCCCGACCACCGCATGCTTCGACGCCGCGTAGGCCGCCAGCTTCGGCGCGCCGCCGAGCCCGGCCATCGACGCGACGTTCAGGATCACACCTGCGCGCTGCGCGAGCATCTGGCGGATCTGATGCTTCATGCCGAAGAACACGCCCTTCGCGTTCACCGCGAAGCTCAGGTCGAGATCGGCTTCGTCGGTGTCGATCAGCGCCTTCATCGGCGGCGCGATGCCCGCGTTGTTGATGCCGACGTCGAGCCGGCCGAAACGCTCGGCCGCCGCATGCACCAGCGCCGCCACCTCGGCCTCGACGCGCACGTCGCAGCGCTGCGCGATCACGTCGGCACCGGCCGCACGCAGCGGCGCGGCCACGCGTTCGAGCGCGTCGTCGTTCAGGTCGCCGAGCGCGACGCGCGCGCCCATCGCGGCCAGCTCGCTTGCGAGCAACGCGCCGAAGCCGCTCGCGGCGCCGGTGATCATCACGGCCTGTCCGGCGTAGCTGTCGATCTTCATCGCGCGCTCAGATCGTCAGGCCGCCGTCGACGACGATGCATTCGCCGTTCGTGTAGCTCGCCGCATCCGATACGAGATACAGCACCGTGCCGGCCATTTCGCGCGGCTCCGCATGGCGGCGCAGCGGAATCTTCCCCATCCAGGTCTCGTAGATGTCCTTGTCGGCGAACAGCGCGCCCGCGAACTTCGTCTTCGTGAGGCCCGGCAGCAGCGCGTTCACGCGGATGCCGAGCGGCCCGCATTCCTTCGCGAACGCCTTCGTCATGTTGACGACCGCGGCCTTCGTGATCGAGTAGATGCCCTGCCGGTCGCCCGGCTGCAGCGCGTTCACCGACGCCGTGTTGACGATCGCGCCGCCGCCGTGCGTCTTCATCAGCTTGCCGGCCTCGACCGACATGAAGAAGTAGCCGCGGATGTTCACGTCGACCGTCTTCTCGTACGCGGCGAGGTCGGTATCGAGGATGTGCCCGAAATACGGATTCGCGGCCGCGTTGTTCACGAGGATGTCGAGGCGGCCGTGCTTGCCGCGGATGTGCTCGAACGTCGCGGCGATGTCCTCGAGCCGCCCGACGTGGCAGGCCAGCGCCTCGGCGCGGCCGCCTGCCGCGACGATCTCGTCGGCCACGGCCTGGCAGTCGTCGAGCTTGCGGCTCGACACGATCACGTGCGCGCCCTGCTCCGCGAGCAATTTCGCGATTTCCTCGCCGATGCCGCGGCTCGCGCCCGTCACCAGGGCGATCTTGCCCGTCAGGTCGAACAGATTCGTTGCCATGTTGCTGTGCTCCTCCATTGATGTGTTGTCGTGCCGCCGCGCGGTGAAGCCCGCGATGTCAGCGATGCGCGTCGATCACGCCGACGGCCAGTTCGGCCAGCCGCCCGGCCATCTCGCCGACACGCAGCGCCTGCTCGCTCGACGCATTGCCCTGCAGCGCGCGCGCCTTCACGCCCTGCGCGATCGACGCGAGCCGGAAGAAACTGAATGCCAGATAGAAGTGCCAGTCGCGGATCGGCTCGATGCCGCGCAGTTCGCAATAGCGCGCGACGATCGCCGCTTCGTCCGGCACGCCGAGTTCGGCGCGATCCTGGCCCGCGAGCCCGCGCACCTGCCCGCCGGTCGGCAGCCGCAGGCACATGCAGAGATACGCGAGATCGGCGAGCGGGTTGCCGAGCGTCGACAGTTCCCAGTCGAGCACGGCCTGCACGCGATAGCTGTCGCGCGCGAACATCAGGTTGTCGATCCGGAAATCGCCATGCACCAGCGTCGGCCGGCCGGTATCCGTGGGGCACGCCTTCGGCAGCCAGTCGATCAGCGTTTCCATCGCATCGAGACGCTCCGTTTCCGCCGCGCGATACTGCTTCGTCCACACGCCGATCTGGCGCTCGAAGTAGTTGCCCGGGCGGCCGTAGTCGCCAAGGCCCACCGCGTCGACATCGACGTCATGCAACGCGGCCATCGTCTGCAGCAACGCGTCGTAGCACGCCGCACGATCGGCCTTCGGCAGTTCCGGCAGCGCCGGATCCCAGAAAATCCGGCCGTCCTCGAAGCTCATCACGTAGAACATGCTGCCGATCACGTCGCGGTCTTCGCACAGGTGATACGGCCGCGCGACCGGCACCGCGGTGCCAGACAGCGCGCTCAGCACGCGGAATTCGCGGTCGACCGCGTGCGCGGACTTCAGCAGTTCGCCGGGCGGCTGGCGGCGCAGCACGTAGCGGCCGCTCTTCGCATGCAGCAGGAAAGTCGGATTCGACTGGCCGCCGGCGAACTTCTCCGTGTCGACCGGGCCTTCGAAGCCCGGCACGTGCGCTTCCAGATAGCGCGTGAGGCGGGCTACGTCGAGTTGCTGGGTAGGGTTCGTCATCGTCGCGATCGTTCGTGGGTCAGCCGTAGGTTCGCAGCGCGTGTCGTTCGGAATCCTCCAGATGCGGGATGCCGTTGAACGACGCGAGGTGGAACGCATCGGCGTTGAAGAAAAACTGCGAAAGACTGCTGTTGCGGATCTGCAGGTTCAGCGCGATCGCGCTCGACGGCGGGGCGGCCAGCACCTGCTGCACGGTGACCGCGATCGGGCCGCCGGAGCTCACCGCCAGCACGCGCTGGCCACCGCCGTGGCGGATCGCCGCGCGGGCGTCGGCCACGCGCTGCTGGAAGTGCGCCCAGGTCTCGGGGGCCGAATCGCCGAGCTTGTCTTCCGACCAGAGCTGCAGCACCTGCCGGAGCGCGCGGAAATGTTCCTTCATCGAGCCGGCCGCGAGGCGGGCGAGATCCGGGTAATCGTGTGCGGCGGCGGCGAACAGGCCGTGGAAGTCGTATTCGTTCAGGCCCGGGTGGCGGTCGACCGACGTGCCTTCCCGGCCCATCCCGCGCAGGATCGCGTCGACCGTCTGCGCGTGGCGGTTCAGCGTGCCGCAGATCACGCGGTCGAATGTGAGCGCTTGCTGCGCGAAGTATTCGCCGAGCCAGACGCTCTGCTGCTCGCCCGCTGCGGACAACCGGTCGTAGTCGTCCGTGCCGAAGGACGCCTGCCCGTGCCGTACCAGAAAAAGTTCAGCCATCGCATGCCCGCCAGATCAGAAGGATTCAGCATAGGGGGCGGGGACGCATTTTTAAACTTTATTTTCTGAATCCGGGGGTATTCATTGGGTGAATTGCGGCCGGCCGCCGTTGCCGCGGAGCGACGCGCCGGTGTTACCGGATCGGGCGCTGCATGACGATCACGTCGCCGGTAAACCGCGGATTCACCGTGCGCCGAATCTCGTCGAAGCCTTCGCGCTGCCAGAAGGCCTGCGCGCGAGGATTGGTCGAAATGACGGCCAGCTGCGCCACGCGATAGCCCCATTCCCGCGCCATGTCGAGGAGCAAACCCAATGCAGCCTTCCCGTAACCGCGCTGTTGCTGCGCTTCCGAGAGCAACAGCAGGCCGATCCATAGGCAATCATCGTCCGGATAGGCGCGGATGACATCCGCACAGCCGATCATGTGCCGGTCGACCCACAATCCGAACACCGATTTGTCAGCCGCCGCCTTCGCAGCGGGCTTGCCGACGAAAAAATCGTCGACGTCTTCCTCGGTGGGCGCACGGCCTTCAACGCATTGCGTGTACGAAGGCGCTTCGGTAAAGACGCGCCAGACGTTGGCACGGTCGCTGGCCGACTCGCCGGACAGCCGGTGGAGGGTGAGCATCGGGATCGGATACGCGTCGGGGACAGGAGAGCCGATTTTAGGGCGAACGGAATGCCTTTTGCGTTACGCTTCCCGGACACCCCGCAAGCCGTTTGCGCCCAGCCTCCGCACCCGCCCCTGCTCACCCCGCTCGACACGCCATGACCGACGTCCTCAACCCGAACTACCGCGAATCCGTCGCCGCCAGTTTCGACAAGCAGCACGCGATGCGCCTGATCCAGGCCAGCATGCCGCTGATCGACATCGGACGAACCGAGATCCACGTGCCGCACTGGCAGGGCATCGAACAGCAGCACGGCTTCGTCCACGGCGGCGTGGTCGGCATGATCGCCGATTCGGCCGCCGGCTACGCGGCGATGACCACGGTGGCGGCCGATGCGTCGGTGCTGACCGTCGAATACAAGGTGAACCTCGTCGCGCCCGCCGCCGGCGACAAGCTGATCGCCCGTGGCGAGGTGATCCGGCCGGGACGCACGCTGATCGTCACCAAGGCGGAAGTCTTCGCCGTCAGCGGCGACAAGGAAACGCTGTGCGCGGTCATGCAGCAAACCATCATGGTGATGCACGGGAAGCGCGATCGCGCGTGACACGGCACCGATCAGCGACGCAGCGGCGCGTGCACGCGATCCAGCGCGTCATTCATCCAACGAATGCCCCGGACGTAGCCGCCCGGGGGTGCATGCCCGTTACTGCGAGCCCTCCAGACGCAACTGCAACCGGCTTTTCACGGACGTGACACCCGGCACCTGGCGGGCCGCATCCACCGCGACCTGATCCTGCGACTGATCCGTGATCTGCCCCGCCAGCGTCACGTCGCCCGTCTTCGCCTTCGCAAACACGGTGACCTGCGCACTGCCGATGCCGGGCGCCTTCGTGATCGCCAGGCGGACCTTCTTCGCGAATGCGCGATCGGCCGCGCGATCGGCCTTCTTCGCCGCCCGTGCCGCCGCTGACGGTGACGGTGACGGTGACGCAACGGACGACGCAGCCTGCGACGTGGTGACCCGTTGCGGGCCGGACACGTCCGCATTGGGCGCGCCGGACTGCGCATGGACCAGGATCGGCGACAGCGCGACACAACCTGCAACGACGGCAAGACGGATCTTCATCGAATTCTCCTCAAGGAACGAACGGTAACTGCGGGGGAAACTGCGGGGGAAAGCGGTCAGGCCACCGCACCCGACATCGCACGGGTGCGCGCGCGGCCGCGCGGCGCGGTGATCGATTCGAGTGCGAGTTCGTCAGCCGCCAGCGCGGGCGACAGCGTCGCGCGCAGGTGGTCGAGAAAGGTACGGATCTTCGCGTCCACGAAGCGCCGGGACGCGAACATCGCGTAGACGTCGAGCATCGTCAGTCGGTAATCGGGCAGCACGCGGACGAGCCGCCCGCTGCGCAGATCGTCGATGACCGAGTAAATCGCGAGCGAGCCGATGCCCAGCCCCGCACGCAGCGCGATCGACAGCGCTTCCGGCGCATTCGCGTGGAACGGCGCGGCCAGCACGGTGTGCGTTGCAACGTCGCCGACGCCACCGGCGCCATGCAACTGCCATTCGCCAGTCGCGTCGGCGGGCGTATCGAGGCACAGGCACGTATGCCCGTCGAGTTCGGCCGGGGTACGCGGCGAGCCGTGCCGCGCGAGATAGGCCGGCGACGCGACCAGCACGCTGTAGCTCCGGCCACACGAGTGCGCGATGTAACCGGAATCGGGCAGGCTCGACGCGGTGACGACCGACACGTCGTACCCCTCTTCGACGAGATTCGGCAGCCGCTGCGAGTACGTGATTTCGACCGACACTTCGGGAAAGATCGCCTGGTACGCGACGGCCGATGCGGTCACGTGGCTCTGCCCGAGCCCCGGCATCGTATGCACGCGCAGCCGCCCGTACGGTCGGACCAAGGCATTGCGCGCTTCGGCGTTCGCCTGGTCGACATCGCCGAGGATCGCCAGCAGGCGTTCGAAATAGCGCCGGCCGCTGTCGGTCAGCGCGATCTTGCGGGTCGTCCGGTTCAGCAGCCGGATCTGCGCGTAGTCCTCCAGGCTGGCGACCGCCCGCGACACCTGCGCGGTCGCCATGTCGCCCTGCCTCGCGACGGCGGTGAAACTGCCGGCCTGCACGACACGCACGAACGTCCGCATGTTTTCAAGCATGTCCATTTCGATTCATCGTCCATCGCGGCCGTCGCGCCATCCGCCGCGCGCACGATCGGGCCAACCCGCGCCCGGCCGCACGACGCAGCCTCGGTTTCGAACCACGGCTCGCCACGCATCGGACCGCACCGGGGCCGTCGATCGTGCTACGCGCCGTCATGTTCAGTGATACCGATTGTCGCCATTCGTCGCGTTGCCTTCAGCCCCCCGTCCGGGGGGCTGAAGCGCGGCCCGATCATGTGGAATGCTTGCCGTCTGCGGCGGAAGCCGGCGTGCGTAGCACGATCTTGCCGATGTGGCGGCCGGAATCCATCAGCGCGTGCGCCGCGCTCGCATCGCGAAGATCGAAGGTCTGGTAGACCTGCGGCTTCACCGTGCCCTGTCGGATCAGCGGCCACACGGCTTCCTCCAGCTCGCGGATGAGCTGCGCCTTTTCCTCGTAGGTGCGCGAGCGCAGCGTCGAGCCGATGTGCGTGAGGCGCTTGGTCAGCATCGGGAACAGGTCGAGCTCCTTCGCGGGCCCGTTGATCACGCCGATCTGGACGATGCGGCCGTTCATCGCGGCTGCCGCGAAATTGCGCGCGACGTAGTCGCCGGCGATGATGTCGACGATCACGTCGACGCCCTTGCCGTCGGTGAAGCGCTTGACCGCGTCGACGAAATCCTCGTTGCGGTACTCGATCGCGAGGTCCGCGCCGAGCCGCTGGCTTGCGTCGCGCTGCGCTTCCGAGCCCACCGTCGTGATGATGGCCGACGCGCCGAACGCCTTCGCCAGCATCGTCGCGGTCGTGCCGATGCCCGACGCGCCGCCGTGAATCAGCACGCTGTCGCCGGCCGCGAACCGGCCGCGCTGGAACAGGTTCAGCCAGACCGTCATGAAGGTTTCGGGCAGCGCCGCCGCTTCCGTCATGTCGAGGCCTTCGGGAATCGCGAGCGTGTTGCTCTCGTTCGCCACCGCGTATTCCGCGTAGCCGCCGCCCGGAATCAGCGCGCAGACCTCGTCGCCGATCGCGAAGCGCGTGACGTCGCGGCCGACCGCGACGACTTCGCCGGCGACCTCGAGGCCGGGAATGTCGGACGCGCCGGGCGGCGGATCGTACAGCCCCTTGCGCTGGAACACGTCGGGGCCGTTCACGCCCGCCGCGTGAATGCGGATCAGCACTTCGTCCGGGCCCGGCGACGGCACGGGACGCGTGGTCGGCACGAGCACTTCGGGGCCGCCGGGACGCACGATTTCAATCGCCGTCATGTCGGCGGGCAGGGGTTTCACGTCATCAGTCACGATATGATCCTCAACGTTCGTCGATGCGCGGCCGATTCGCGGATCATCCTCGAATCGCGGCATCGCAATGGGTGTGAAGACAGTCTAGGGACGGTGCCGCTCGCAGGCACGCAGTGAATTGCCGAACGAGGAATGCAAAAATGCATCAGTCAGCACAAGCGATGAACTGGGACGACGCGCGCGTGTTCCTCGCGATTCATCGCGAACGCACGTTGCGCCGCGCGGCGCAAACGCTCGGGGTCGACCAGGCGACGGTCGGGCGCCGGCTCGCGCAACTCGAACACATGCTCGGCGCCACGCTGTTCCTGCGCTCGTCGAAGGGCTACCTGACCACGCCGGTCGGCGAGCTGGCGCTGCGCGCCGCCGAGGCGATGGAACAGCATGCGCACGAGCTCGTCCGGCTGACGCAGGGTGTCGACCGGCGGCTCGCCGGCGAGGTCAAGATCACGACGACCGATGCGCTCGCGCTCGAATTCGTGATGCCGTCGATCGCGCGGCTGCATGCGAAGCATCCCGACGTGTGCGTGTCGCTGAACACGGCGACTCAAGTCCTGAACCTGGCGAAACGGGAGGCCGACATCGCGGTGCGCACCGTGCGGCCCGACAACCCCGATCTCGTCGCGCGCCGCCTCGCCTGCTGGGACATGGGCCTGTTCGCTTCGCACGACTATCTGCAACGGCATGGCGAGCCCGTGCGCGGCAGTGCGTTCGCGGGGCACGACCTGGTCGTCTACCAGCCGTATGTCGAGGCAAGCCGGAAGCCGGCGATCGCCGGCGAGCCGATCGCCGCAGGGCGCATCGTCGGGCGGATGAATTCGAGCCTGATGATGCGCGCCGCGCTGCGCGCGGGCCTCGGCATCGGCGAAGTGCCGGTACACATGGGCGAACGCGACGGCCTCGCCCGCATCTGGCCCGCGCAGATGCGGGAAGCGCCGTACGAAGTCTGGCTCGTCACGCATCGCGACCTGCGCCACACCGCGCGCATCCGCGCGACGATCGACGAGATCGTGTCCGCGTTCGACACGCATCGATGAATGCATCGCGCCGTGGCAACGTCGGCGTGCCGCCCGCAGCCGTCTACTCGTCGCCGACGCGCGTGCGGGACGACGCATCGAGCGCCAGCCCGCTGCGAACGGCCTGGATGCGCGACGTGACGTTGAGTTTCTCGAAGATGTTCTTCAGGTGCCACTTGATCGTCTCCGGCGCAACGCGCAGCGCGCGGGCGATCTCCTTGTTGGACAAGCCGCGCGCGACGTAATCGAGGATCTCGACCTCGCGCGCGCTCAGGTTGCCGGCCGTACCGGGCCGCGCAGCCGGCGCGGCATTCGATGCGCGGTCCGCGTCGAACGCACGGGCGAGTTCGCGCAGATACCACGCGCCGACTGACGGAAACCGGTCGGCCCGCTTCAGCACGCGCGCCGTCAGGCGTTCGACCACGGCGCCTTCGTCGACGAACGTGCGCACGAGCCCGTTGCCTTGCCCGTATTCGAGCGCAGGGGCAAGCACGGCCAGTGCGTCGTCTTCCTGCCCGGCCTGTTCGAGCGCGACCGCACGCAGCACGGCGGCCTGCGCGGCGAACCAGTCGAAGCCGCGCACGGCCAGCACGTCGTGCACCGTTGCCATGACCTGGGCGGCTTCTTCCGCGCGGGCATCGGCGAGCAGCAAACGCGCCCGCGCGGACTGCGCCATCTGCCACGTCTCGACGTAGCTCGACGCGGCCTCCGGCGGCGCAGCCGACACCAGCGCCGCCAGCGCGCGGCCGACACGATGGGCCTGCGTCAGCTTCCCCGCGCTCACATGCAGCCGAACGCCGGTCGCCATGCAGGCGACGCGCAACCGCAGCCATTGCCGGCTGCAGGCGATGTGATCGGCCTCGTCGAGCATCTCGTGCGCGCGGGCCTCGTTGCCCGCCCGGAACTGCAGCTCCGCGGCCGTCTGCATGAACCGCAGCAGCGGCCCGAGCGAACACGCCTGCATCGCGATGTCGAAACGGTCGCGCTGCGCTTCGCGCACCTTCGGCCAGTCGTTCCATTCGTAATAGATCGCGGACAGGTAGCCGGCCGACAGTGCCGTCGCCGCCGACAGCCGCCCCGCCGAGCGCTCCGCGCCGCGCAGCGCGGTCTCGAAGGTCTTCGACGCATCGTGCAGCCTGCCCGCGACGAATTCGGCCAAGCCGGACATGTTCTGCCGATAGACATGCGCAAACAGCGGCTCCTGCCCCGACGCCGCACGTTCCGCGCGCACGCGCAGGTCGAGCGCATCGTCGAGGCGGCCCGCGTAGCCGAGCCCGAAGAGGAGCGTCGTCTGCCCGATCTGCTCGACCCACGAGCCGGCCGGCGGGCCGGCCGCCAGCACGCGCTCGCCGAGCTCGAGCGACTCGATGCTCCGGTCCGACAGCCCCGCGATGAGCGAGCGGACGCCGAGCAATTCGGTGGCGGTAATCGCATCCGTACCGAGCCGCCGTGCGTCGATATCGGCTTCGATCGCCTCCAGCGCGCGGCGCGCGTCGACCATCTGCATCGACAACGCCAGCGCCCACACGTGGGCGATCCGCAGGCGCAGGCGACCCGCCAGCGCCGGCTCCGGCAGGCGGGACACCCAGTCGAGCACGGTGCGGACGTCGCTGGCGGCGATCAGCTTCATCGCGCACGCCTCGACCCAGCCGGCGGCCGCGTCGAAATCGCCGGCGGCGAGCGCGTGCCTGACCGCATCCGGCCATTGCCGTTCGGTCGCGTACCACGCGCTCGCGCGACGATGCAGCGCGGCGACGTCGTCCGGCCGGCGCAACGCCAGCTCCTCGCGCAGGTATTGCAGGAACAGCGCGTGATACCGGTAGCTTCGGCGGCCGCCGTCGACCGACCGGATGAACAGGTTGTGCGCGCTCAGCCACTCCAGGCACGCGACGGCATCGTCGCGTCCCGTCAGCGCATCGCACAGTGCGGGCGTCATGCGATCCAGCACGGCCGTGCAGAGCAGGAAATGACGGATCGCGTCCGGCACCTGCGTCATCACGTTCTCGTTCAGGTACGCGGCAATGCCGGCGCGCGCATGGCTGACCTGCTCGGCGACGCGCGCCGCATCGTTGTCGTCGCGCAACGCGAGCGCCGCGAGCTGCAGGCCCGACACCCAGCCTTCGGTTGCCGCGCGCAGCCGCCCGATGTTGTCCGCGCTGAGCGGCTTGCCGGCGACGCGCTCGAAGAACGCGCGCGTCTCCGCTTCGTCGAAGCGCAGGTCGTCCTCGTCGACCCGGACAAGCTCGTCGCGCGATTCGAAATAGCTGAGCGGCAATGCGGGCGCCGAGCGGCACGACAGCACCACGTGCAGGTTCGAGGGCGCATAGCGCAGCAGCTCGAACATCGCGTCGTGGATGACGGGCGACGCGAGGCGGTCGTAGTCGTCGAGCATCAGGACCAGCTCGATACCCGCGCCCTCGAGCTCGTTGAGCAGTTCGTCGAACACGATCTTCAGCGGAATCAGCGCGCGGTCGCGCAGCAGCCGCCGCGCGCGGCCGCCGACACCGCCCGTCGCGTCGACGATCGCCGCCACCACGTACGACGAGAAGATCGACGCGTTGTCGTCGTCCTGGTCGAGGCTCACCCAGGCGACCTTCACGTTCCTCGCCACGAGCGCGTGGCGCCATTCCGCCAGCACGGTCGTCTTGCCGTACCCGGCCGGCGCGCACACGAGCGTCAGCCGGCGATCGAGGCCACGCGCGAGCCGGCCAAACCGCGCGATGCGCGACACGATTCCACGGGCCGATGCCGGTGCGAGCTTGGTGCGCACCAGCACTTCGATCCCGTCGGCGTCCGCAGGCCCTGCTGCTTGTCTGCTGTCGCTGGACGTCATGCTGTTCCTGTTCTCCTTGCGCTGCGCGCGTGCGTCCGCCTGGAAGGCCGGGCCGCCGTGCGGCCCGGTGCGCGGCGCGGAGCCGCCGCACGCCGAAACAGCATAGCGACACGGCGACGACCGTCAAAAGTAGGTGATGTCCGTACCGCGGCGCGCGCCGGTCGAACGGAAGGACTCGCATTGTTCTCGATCGGACGATGCTGTTCAGCCCCCCATTCGGGGGGCTACCGTGCCGGGAAAGTCGCCCCATCCTGACCGGAAGGTGTCCTGCACAGCCGGCTCGCGCCGCGCGGCGGGACCGTTGCCCAGCCGTTCCGCCAGGAGTCCGCATGAACCGTCGCGACGTCGTCGCCGCCTTTTTCGACCGGTATCGCCAGCATGACATCGAAGGCATGCTCGCGCTCTTTTCTCCCGGGGCCGCCCTCGACTACGTGCCGGCCGGCGCGGCTGCTCCGGTCGCCACGCACGGCAGGATGACCTGGGGCGCGCTGCTGGACGCATTCCCGGATTTGTCGAACGATATCGACGCCATTCATGCGGATGATGCCGGCCGCCACGCCACCGCCGAGGTCACGATCCGCGGCACGCAGGCGCGGGACTTTCTCGGCATCCGGAATCGCGGCCGGTCGTTCACGCTGCGGCACGCGTTCGTGTTCGAGTTCGATGCCGACGGCCGCATCGCGCGGCTGGCCGCCTACTGGGACAACGTCCGGCTCTTCGAGGATCTCGGCAAGACGACCCTCGGATGAGCCGGCGCGGCCGGCGCCCGGCCGGCCGCATCGTCACGCGGGCTGGTAGCGTTCCCGCAGCGCCCGCTTGTTGATCTTCCCGACGCTCGTCTTCTCGATCGCGTCGACGATCAGCAGCCGTTCCGGCACGGCATACCGCGAAATCAGCCCGCGATCGGCCACCTCCTTCACGTGCGCCTGCAACTCGGCCGGCCCGACGCGCCCGACATGGTCGTCGGCCAGCACGACGAGCGCGAGCGGCCGCTCGCCCCAGCGCGCATCCTTCACGCCGATCACGGCAGATTCGCGTACGGCGGGGTGGCGCGACAGGATGTCCTCGAGTTCCAGCGACGACACCCATTCACCGCCCGTCTTGATCACGTCCTTGATCCGGTCGGTGATCTGCAGCCGGCCCTCCGGATCGATCACGCCGATGTCGTTCGTGTGGAGATAGCCGCCGGCCCACAGCGACGCCGACGCCGGCACGTCGCCGAGATAGCCGGCCGTCGCCCACGGCATGCGCACGACGACTTCGCCGGCCGCGCGGCCGTCATGCGGCACATCGCGAAACTGCGCATCGACGATGCGCAGGTCGACGAGCGGCAGCGGCAGCCCCGCCCGGGTCCGGCGCGCGAGGTCGTCGTCGGCCGTGCCGTTCGCCGCGGCCGGCGCATCGACCTGGGCGATCGTCATCAGCGGGCAGGTTTCCGACATCCCGTAGCCGGTGTACACGTCGATGCCGCGCGCAAGCGCCGCCCGTGCGAGCCCTTCGGCCAACGGCGAGCCGCCGACGACCACCTTCCACGACGAGAGATCGACCGACGCCGATGCGGGGCAGTCGAGAATCATGCCGAGCAGGGTCGGCACACAGTGCGAGAACGTCACCGACTCGCGCGCGATCAGCGCCAGCAGCCCATCGGGCGAGTAGCGCCCCGGATAGACCTGCTTGAGCCCGAGCGCGGTCGCGATGTAGGGCAGCCCCCACGCGTGCACGTGGAACATCGGCGTGATCGGCATGTAGACATCGTCGCGATGCAGACGCCCGCGTTCGCGCGCGCTCGACAGCGCAGCCATCCCGGCCAGCGTGTGCAGCACGAGCTGGCGGTGACTGAACGCGACGCCTTTCGGCAGCCCGGTCGTGCCGGTCGTATAGAACGTCGTCGCGCGGGTATTCTCGTCGAAATCGCCGAACCCGAAATCGGGCGAGCTGGCCGCGACGAGCCGTTCGTATTCGTCGGCGAAACCGTCGGGCAGTTCAGTCTCGGCGCCATCCGCGATCAGCACGAAGCGCTGCGCGGCATCGAGCCGGTCGCGGATGCCGTCCAGCAACGGCAGGAAATCGCGATGTACCAGCACGACACGCGCGCCGCAATGGTTCAGCGTGTACAGCAGCTGGTCGGGCGACAGCCTGACGTTCGCGGTCATCAGCACCGCGCCCATCATCGGAATCGCGTAATAACACTCCAGGTAGCGGTGGCTGTCCCAGTCCATCACGGCGACCGTATCGCCCGCGCCGACGCCGAGCGACGTCAGCCCGCTCGCCAGTTGCCCGATGCGATGCCGGAACGTCCAGTAATCGTGCCGGACGTGATCGCCGTACACGATCTCCTGCTCGGGCCGCGTCGCGAGCGGCGCGTGAAGCAACTGCTTGATCAGCAACGGATACGCCTGCGCGGACGAGGCCGGCGCATCGTGCAAATGCGGCTGTGACGGATTCATGAAGGGCTCCATAAGCGACCGGTCAGGCACGATGCCGGCCGGGCAAAGATGCGCGCCCGCGGGCGGCTCGGCCCGTGCGTACGCCTGGGCCGGTCTTCGCGAGTGCGGCCACGATACCCGACGCACCGGCTTCGGCGTCCCCCCCTGTCAGGGGGAGCAGGTGGCCGCGCGCCGGCCCGGCGGACATCCGCGCGTCACGTGCCGGGCGTATCCACGACGGTGTGCGCAAGGGTCGCGGCGCGATGTCACGACCCACCTGATCGGGGGGGCGTGGCGCGACGGGTGCCGCGGTACGATTCATGACGGCGCGCAACCTGTCGTTCGGGACGCGCATCCCCTCGCCCCGGGCATGAACGGAGGCCCACGCCGCCGATTCGAAACCGCGCATGCGTAATGCACGTGTTTTGGCCGTTTTCCATGCCGAATCCTCAATCCGTCCCCCCGAGAAAGGAGCAGCCATGACTTCCGAACAGCCGCAGATGGACAGAACGCCCACGCCCGATCCGGCCGAAAACAACGCGTACTTTCCGTCCCCGTATTCGCTGTCGCAGTACACGTCGTCGAAGACCGACTTCACCGGCGCGGATTACCCGAATCCGTACACGGGCGGCAAGTGGAAGGTGCTGATGATCGCGACCGACGAGCGCTACATCCTGATGACGAACGGCAAGATGTTCTCGACCGGCAATCATCCGGTCGAAATGCTGTTGCCGATGCATCACATGGATCAGGCCGGCTTCGAGATCGATATCGCGACGCTGTCGGGCAACCCCGCGAAACTCGAACTCTGGGCGATGCCGGGCGACGACGAGGCGGTGCAGAGCACGTACCAAAAGTACCTGCCGAAGCTCAAGGCGCCGCTGAAGCTGTCCGACGTGCTCGACGCCGACCTCGGCCCCGAATCGCCGTACATCGCCGTGTTCATCCCCGGTGGCCATGGCGTGCTCGCCGGCATTCCGTACAGCAAGGACGTGAAGCGCGCGCTGCACTGGGCACTCGACTACGACCGGCACATCATCACGCTGTGCCACGGGCCCGCGAGCCTGTTGTCGGCTGCCGTGGACGAAGATCCGCAGAACTACCCGTTCAAGGGCTACGAGATGTGCGTGTTCCCGGATGCGCTCGACACCGGCCCGAATCTCGAGATCGGCTACATGCCGGGCCCGCTGCCGTGGCTCGTCGCGCAAAGCCTGGAAAAGCTCGGCGCGAACGTGCTCAACAAGGACATGACCGGCCGCTGCCACCAGGACCGCAAGCTGATCACGGGCGACAGCCCGCTCGCGTCGAACGGCATCGGCAAGCTCGCGGCCGCCGCGCTGTTGAAGGAAGTCGGCCACTGACACGGCCCGCCGCGCGGTCCGTCGGCACCGCGCGGCGCGATGCGTTTCGCGCACCTTCGCATGGCCACAGGGGCCCTGCCCGCCGCCGCGGGTGCGGGCCGGCCATCATCGCCATATCGTTCGTGAACACGCCGACATGGGGCGCCGCGCACCGCCGCCCCACCTCTGCTCGACGGCGTTTCCCATGCGGTAGTATGGCGACTCGATGGATACCCCGATGGACTCACACGAATGGCCCTGCCTGATCTCCCGCCCCCTTCCAGTGCCGGCCAGGACGCCCAGGCGCTCGTCCTGATCGCCGAGGACGAACCCGAGATCGCCGAGATTCTGACCGCCTATCTCGCGCGCGGCGGCCTGCGCACCGTGCACGCCGCCGACGGCCGCCGCGCACTGGAACTGCACCTGCAGCTCAAGCCCGACCTCGTACTGCTCGACGTGCAGATGCCGCACGTCGACGGCTGGAAGGTGCTCGCCGAAATCCGTCATCGCGGCGACACGCCCGTCATCATGCTGACCGCGCTCGACCAGGACATCGACAAGCTCACCGGCCTGCGCATCGGCGCCGACGACTACGTGGTGAAGCCGTTCAATCCCGCCGAAGTCGTCGCGCGGGCACAGGCGGTGCTGCGCCGCTCGATGGCCGGCTCCCGCCAGGAAGAACAGCGCGTGCTGCGGGTCGCGCCGTTCGAGATCGATCTCGAACACCACGAAGCCACGCTCGACGTGAACGGCGAACGGCACACGCTCGTGCTGACGCTCACCGAATTCAAGCTGCTCGCGCAGCTCGCGCGCGCGCCGCGGCGCGTGTTCAGCCGTGCCGAGCTGATGGCCACCTGCCTGCCGGAAGGCGACGCGCTGGAACGCACGGTGGACAGCCACGTCAGCAAGCTGCGCAAGAAGCTGGACGACCTCGGCGTGCCGGGCGTGCCGGTCAGCGTGCGCGGCGTCGGCTACAAGCTCTGGAGTTGAACGTGAAGCTCGATGGCCTGAGCCGGCAGATCGCGCTGACGATGGCCGGGATGGTGTTCGGCGTGACGCTGCTGATGGTGCTCACCGCCACCGTCTTCTACTACGTCGCGTTCAATTACTGGCCCGCGCACTTCAACACGAAGAACTTGCTGCCAACCGCGCCGGAATGGCTGTGGCTGATCGCGACTACGTCGGTCGGCCTCGCGCTGTCGGTCGCGGTCGCCGTCAATCTCGCGCGCCGCATCCTCGTGCCGCTCAACTCGGTCACGGACAGCATTCGCCGCGTCGCGCGCGGCGATCTCGGCGCGCGCGCCGTTGCGGGCGACCGCTCGCTGCACGAAGCCGCGCTGCTCGCCGACCACTTCAACGCGCTCGCCGACGAGCTGCAGCGCGTCACGAATGAGCAGGCGATCTGGAATGCCGCGATCGCGCACGAGCTGCGCACGCCCGTCACGGTGCTGCGCGGGCGCCTGCAGGGGCTCGCCGAAGGCGTGTTCAAACCCGACGAAGCGCAGTTCCGCAGCCTGCTCACGCAGGTCGAAGGGCTGACGCGGCTGATCGAGGATCTGCGCGTGGTCAGCCTCGCGGATGGCGGCCACCTGAGCATCGAGATCCGTGACGCCGATCTCGCCGCCGAGGTGCGCGCCGTGGTCGACGTGTTTGCGCACGCGCTGCAGGCCGCCGGCCAGCATCCGGTGCTCGATCTCGACACGCGGCGCATGCGCTGCGACCCGGTGCGTATCCGTCAGGCGCTGCTGGCGCTGCTGGAAAATGCGCGCCGCCATGCGGTACCCGGTGCGATCCGGATCCAGACGCGCATCGAAGCCGGGATGTGCCGGTTGCGCGTCGAAGACGACGGCCCCGGCATCGCGGCCGATTTCGCGCCGCATGTGTTCAAGGCCTTCCGGCGCGCCGACGACACGCAGCCCGGCGGCAGCGGCCTCGGGCTCGCCGTCGTCGCGGCGATCGCCCACGCGCATCGCGGCGAAGCCGTCTGCGTGCCGACCGGCGCGGGCGGTACGCGGTTCGAAGTGCAGTGGCCCGACAACCTCGTGCCGGCGGCGGAACACGAGCGCTTTCCGGCCTAGTAAATGACCTGACGTCCACCGGGTTCCATCAAGGAACACAAAAACCCTTGAAACCCGCATGAATACCAGGTTTTTTCCTATCAAGCTCCGCTGAAGCGCACCGAAGGCCGTCTGGTTTTATGTCCAAGTAACGTTTATGGCCTGAGCCATCCTCTACTTGGACATACGGAGGAAGAAGATGGCACTCACCGACACCGCCCTGAAGGCACTCGCCCAGGGACAAGACCTATACCGTCAGCGATGATCGCGGCCTGTATCTGGAGGTATTTCCAACAGGCGGCATGGTCTAGCGCTACCGCTACAGACTGACCGGCAAATACGAAAAGCTCACGCTGGGCAAGTACCCGGCGCTTACCCTCAAGAACACAAGGCTCATGCGCGATGGCACATCGCAAATGGCAATAGTTGGCGAGTCGCCCGCTCAGAAGAGACAGCGCGCCAAGGTGCGTGGTCTGCTCAAACACATGCTCGACTACGCAGTGACATGCAGGCTGATCTCGGCCAACCCGGTGCTGGCATTACCGATGCGGCACGTCTACAAGGCCCTCTCGCGTGAACGTGCATTGCCTGCCGAGGAAATCAAGCAGTGCCTCCAAGCAGTCCACCTGTCCAACATGCTCCGTCAGTTCAAGATCCGTTTGCCGCTAAGCATCAGCGGCCGCGCTGAAGGTCCGCCTACGACCGGCACCGTCCACCCCATCAGCGCTTCATGGCCATCCCGCGCGTAACGCTGCCGTGCTCATGCATCTTGCTCAAGCCGGCTAGCTGGAACGCCAGGTCGAGGACTCGCCGCTGCACGGTCGTGGAGATCGACTCGGAGCGCTCCCCCCCTTGGTTCGACTCAACGTGGGCCAATGAGGAAAACTGACGTTCGGATGTAATCGAACGTCAGCGTACTCATGTCGAAAGCAATATCCACAAAATAACGAGCAACAAAAAACCAATCTTCGTACTAAAAACAGACGTATCCGATATTTTTTCAGACGCATCCCATATTCAATTATTCATCAAACGTGACAGCCTATATCTGCAATACCCACCAAAACGACTTGCACTCAGAAATCTAGCTGGCGGCTGCGGCGGAGATTTCTCTTAAGAATTGGAGGTCTCTCGATGAACATGCGCACAAACATAAACGGAAAATCTCAGATCGTAGTTGGAGATCTTACGACCCATGGAGGGGTCGTCATCTCCGGAAGCCCTTTCCATACTTGGAACGACATTCCCATAGTGCGCGTCGGTGACCTTGTTACATGTCCAAAATGCTCACCGCATATTTTTAAGATCGCCCAAGGGGTGGCAACCTTCACCGATAATGAACTACCAGTGGCTACAGAAGACCACTTAACAACCTGCGGCGCGAAGCTCATTGCGCGCGCTGCTCCTGCTAACCTGGTAATTGCCCATACCGCCTTTGCAAGCGGTTCGGGCTACGACGAACAATTCATCTTGCACGATCTGGACGGCAATCCAATTCCGGATATGCCATATAAAATCACTACAGCAGATGGTGCGGTTATTCGCGGAATCACCGATATCAACGGACGCACTGACCGCGTGATTTCTGCGGAGACGTTAGGACTTTCTATCGAACCCGATATGGATCACCTACTCACCAGCCATAGCGAGGACTAACGATGGAAAATCCAGCCTGGCGAGGCGACGCCTCCACAAATGCTGCTCCGCTAAGTTCCAGAAGAATCAGCGCCGACATAATTCGATATATCAACAAAGTTGATGCCGACAGCGGTTGGTTACTTGTCGGAAGTGATGATCTTCCACGTTTTCAGTGGAAATCACTTTTCAAATATTGCAAAGTTATGCTCATCGGAAGCAAGAGCGGCCGAACTTACTTCAAAGTGCTTGAGGGAGAATCGAAAGGACAAATATCATTCTTGTCTGATGACAATGCAAATGAGTATCTTGGGAAAATAGCTCCCAAGCAGCAGCCTGTCGAATTGGTTGCGACCTATGGACACTTTGACCCAGGATGGGTCTCAAAGTCTCGAAATCAGCAACTGCAACAACAATTAGCGCGCGGAGTTCTCGGCAGCATTCATTTTGAAGTCGCAATGAACACCAGTTGGAACGGCGACTTCCATCCCATTCCGCCAGGGAAATACTCGATTTTGTTGCCTGACTTTCCTCACAAGAAAGACTACACCAATCAGTACAAGGCTGAATACCCAAGGCTGTCCCACCATCAAGTGTGGTTTCCAATTTCGTATGGCAACAATAGTCGATACGTTCACGTGGGCAATGTGTCTGAAGGTTGCGCGACTGTCTTGAGCTTAAGTAGCTGGTCTTCAATTCACGAAATGCTCGTTAGTCACCGCAGCGCGGACGGCAACGGCGTAGGTACACTGATTGTCAAAGGCAAACCCGAAAGGAATCGGTAATGATCAAAAGATCAGTGCACTTTGCTTGCTCACTTTTGCTTTCCTCTGTGCCCTTCCACGCCCATGCTTTCGAGGCAGATTCAAATGGGGACGTTGTTATTGATTGGAGGGATTTTAGAAATACAGTAAAAAACTACAAGAGGAAAATCAATTTGACGGTCAATATTGAACAAGCAACCAAGGCAGAGGAGAGGGGGAGGAAATACTTCCTCGAAGGTCGTTACGAACACGCCTACTTTCTTGGCTATCAGGATGCTATAGGCTACATTCCAAGGCCGGAGTATTTTTTTATAGTCGGCGACATAAGACTAAGAACTACGCTGTCACTCCATAGCGACTCTCCGCATGCGCCGCCTGGGTATAAGGCGTGCTGGGACAAATATCAGTTCGCGACGGATGTAAGTAGAGATTTGGAGCCTTCATTTCAAACGGGATTTGGCTTGGTGGATGAGCTGAATCTATCGAAAACCAAGAACTCGAAAATATACAAACAAGCCATGGTCAACGCGTCTTGCCTTGCTCGATTGACGAATAAATATTTAGAACAGATGGGGCCGCAGTGCGTACCTATTGAGGAAGTAAAAGCATGTCTTGGAAGTCCGCTCCTGCTTCTTTATCACTAAAGTGATCGCCGAAGCTTAGAGGGCTGGCAGCTTCACTCATATCGTTTTTCACGGCCCCGTCACCGCCCCACATACACCGCCGTAATCTGCGTCCTTTCGTGTCCAAGTTCACGGCTGATGGTCTGCCGTACTTGGGTATCCACGGATCACGCTTCCCCGTGGCATCAGGCATCTCCACTGTTATCCATGGTCGTCCACGAAGCGCCAGGACATGAATCTATGTCCAGATTTACGTCCACTCGTCCAAAGCGAAATCGGGAAATCGCTTTAAATGCAATATAGTAGGCGGCTTTCTCTTGCTTCTGCATCGAGACGCCACCCGCCGTCACACCGTCACACCCGCGGTTCGCGCCCGACCTGTTCGAGCGGCGGGTTGAACCCGAGCACCGTGTACTCCAGCACCGACACCGTCCCTTTCCCGGCCGCGCCCTGCACGACGACCGCGCGCACGGCGCCGGCCCGGTCGAATTTCAGGCGGGTGCCGAGGGTCGCGTTGCGCAGCGCCTCCACTTCCTCGATCCGCGCGATCGCCAGCTTGCGCACCGCGCCCGACACGTACACCGGCAGGAACACCAGCGCGATGAAGATCGACACCGCATCCTTCGAGACGCTGTCGAGCACCGGCTGACCCGACATCACGAGCGACAGCGACGTCGCGGCGACGAAGATCGCGAGCACGGTCGCGCCCACGCCGAGCGACGAGAACCGCTCGGCCGCCTTCTTCATGCGTGCCTTCACGAGCGCGCGCGTGGTCGCGGACGGCACCAGCCACTCGCGCTGCGCGCCGTGGTACCCGGCGAAGCCGAGGAACAGCGTTGCGACGGCGCTGACGGCGATGCTGGTGTACAGCGCATCGAAGATCATGCAGACGAATTCGAGCACGAACACGATCACCGGCGGCCACAGCAGCAGGCGGAACGAATAGCCATCGCGGCCATGTCCCTGGATCCACGCTCTCACGAGCGGCAGCCGCCAGAAGCGGCTCTCGCGGTGGAGCGAAAGTTGTTCGTTGTCGGTCAATTCTTCACCTGTTGAATCCCTTGCCGTTGCCGCGACGGCCGTGAACCGGCGCACCCGCATTCTCCCAGATATGCGGCGCCGTTCATCGGCGGCTCGACGCGCGCGTTCCCGCATCGCGGCCGGCCAGAACATGCCGGTACCCGATTGACCCGGCCCCTGGGATCGCCTTTATGCTGGTCGTCACGAATCGACGACCCGAAGGTGCCCCATGAGCGATGTCACGCGCGGCCTGAGCGCATCGGAAGCCGCTACGCGGCTCGGCGTATCGGTCAAGGCGCTGCGACTGTACGAGCGGCAAGGACTGGTCACGCCCGGGCGTACCGTGGCCGGATACCGGGCCTACGGCCCGGACGATCTGGCGCGTGCGGCCGAAATCGCGGCGCTGCGCGCGCTCGGTCTGAGTCTCGCCCAGGTGGCGAGCGTGCTGAACGGCGACGCCCGTAGTCTGAGCGACGCATTGGCGACCCATGAAGCGGCGCTCGGGCGCGGCATTCAGGATCTGGTCGGCAAGGTCGACAGGGTTCGCGCGATCCGCGCCGATCTCGCGCGCGGCCGGATGCCCGACGACGGCGAATTGACTCGCCTGCTCGATCCGGCGGCCACTGGCGTTGCATTCAGCCTCCCCTGGCCGTGGGGCGGCGAATGGTTCGAGTGGCGCGATATCCGTCCGTTGAACTACATCATCGGTTCGCTGGGCAGCGGCAAGACCCGTCTCGCGCATCGGCTGGCCGAGGCATTGCCCGGCGCCGCGTTCATCGGGCTGGACCGGCTGGACGACGGCGGTGCGGCGGCATTCGCCGCGTTGCAGGCCGATCCGGCACTGAAGGCACGCGTCGAGCGCACGTCGGCATGGCTCGCGGACGAAGGCGCCACGGCGTCTGCGGCACTGACCGTGCTGCTCGCCGGCCTCGAAGCGGACGGCGCCGGCGCTCGGGTCGTCGACATGATCGAACAGGATCTGGACCAGCCGACGCAGGCGGCGCTGATTGCGTGCCTTCGCCGACGTGCAAGGGCCGACGGCATGCGGCCGCTGTTCATGCTGACCCGCTCGTCGGCGATGCTGGATCTGTCGGCTGTCGGGCCCGACGAAGCGATCATTCTGTGTCCCGCCAACCATAGCCCGCCTGCCCGCGTCGCACCGTATCCCGGCGCGCCCGGCTATGAAGCCGTGGCTACGTGTCTTGCGTCGCCCGCCACCCGTGAACGGATCGCTCGCCGACCGGAGGCCGGGTAACGGCGTCGCCCGGGCTCGGCGTCACGCGCCGATGATGACCGGCGTGCGCGGCCCGGGCTACCGGTATCGTAGGGCGCCAGAGAATCGGCAACGGTGTGCGCAGAAAATCAGCGACTTACGTCCAGTTGCGCCACCGGGGCCGGGGCGGATCGTCAGTGTTCGTGCGATTGGTCTACTGCGGCGCCAAACTGGTGGTATTTCGTTGCGCCCGATTGACTGCAGCCGACCCACTACCGTCATTTATCCTCTTGGGCGGCAATGTCCGCTTTCAATGGCCTGGCTGCTCGACGTCATGTAGCTATCCGCACCGTCGTGCCTTCGATTGACTAAAGCCTTCCGCAACGTCAGATATTGATGTTCACTCCGGTCGGCAACGTTTGGGTAATCCATCCGCTTCGTTGCAGTGACCGGCGACCGTCTGCATAGACGTTCGGGTTGTCGTCGAGGGACCGAAGTGTGACTAGCACGACTGCCCTCATCGGCTTGGTCAAGATAGGCTCGAATTCGCGCCGAAGGACAGACGCTTGCACAGCCCAAACATTACCGGCGACACCGTTTTTCATTGAGCGCCGGAACACCTTGACAGGCGCCCACTTCCCTCCGTGCTCGATTTGGGCGCTTTCGAATCCATGGCTACCTTCTTCGTAGTCGCCGGGCAGTTGGCCGCCGAACTCGAGTGCGTCCTTTTCGTTTTTCTCTAGCGTCCCGAACCCGATGGAGACGTTAAAGCGTACATACTCGGCCCCAGCATCCCCGTTTAGTGGCGGTGCGTAGGCACAGGTCATGATCACTTCAGCACGGAGTTTGCCGTTGACCAATAGGCATTCCGGGATGGGGTAAGGCGCCTTGCGCCATTTCGCACCATCGACGAGATCTATCTCGAACATCAACGTGAAACTCGAATCGGAGTCGTAAAGTACGCCGACAGGATCGGAGGGTATGCCGGCACCGAAGTATCGACGGTCCCGCACGGTGCGAGGCGGGGAGTTCAGTTCTGCGGCGTGGACAATCAGCGCTTTCACAAGCGTGGGCGACACTGGGATAGGATTGCGACGGTTCCCGCTTTCCAGATCTCGCCACGTATGCGCGGCGAGTGCGGCGACGACTGGTGCAGAATAGCTGGTCCCAAACACGCGCGCTGTTTTCCCGCTCGGGTGCAGGATTCTCACGCCTACGCCAGTGCTTTCCCAGTTTGTGGTGGCGTTGCCACCGAAGTGGATCACATCGGGTTTCGGGGTGAATACCGGGCCGGGGCCGCGCCGGGAATAGGGAGCCGGCTCGCCCGACTGTACAAGTGTTTTCGCGTTCGCTCGATGCGCGACCGCACCTACTGTCAACGCTCGTACGGAATCACCTGGGCTTGCAAGGCGGTCGGGCAAACCATCGCTCGCAGGCCACGTACGCCGCGGTTGCTCTAGGTAGTTGCCGGCAGAAACCACGAAGAGAACATTGTGCTGGTCGCTCAGGTTATCAAGCTCGCGAGCGAATTCGCTGAACTCTTCATCGCTAACCTCAGAAGGGGTGGCGATCGAAAGATTCCACACATGGACATTGGGTTGCTTGGCTATGGCAGTGCGCAATCGAAGTATAAGATCTCCTAATCGCGTGCCACCGAGTTCCGCCGCGGCCACATCGTGCACAAGGCAAGGCACTCGCGGAAAGCCGTTGTCTTCCTCGTTCAGGTGCGCCGCACAAGCTATCAATGAGGCGACATAAGTCCCGTGCTCGTAATTTGTGTCTGGTGGCAGAACGTAGGTGTCGCGTCCGGCGATCCACGGTGCCAGGGATTTCAGCTTCGGCGCAACACCACTGTCGAAGACCCCCACAATAGGCAAATCTGGACTAGGTAATGGAAACGAGGGAACGTCAGTTGGGGCAGCTATCTGGGTTGAAGAACTGTGGACTTGGGGTTCCGGCATGATCCTGCGCACGGCCGGGAAGCGTAGCAGTTCTGTCAGCTTGTCCTTCGTCAGTTGTTCCATTGATACCAAAAACACTGGCGCCCCTGATCGCTGAGAGAGCTGTTCTGCACTGAGGTCGGATCGCTTGAGAAATTCAAGGAAACGTTGCAGAACCTTCTTTGACGTTTCCTCTGACGCGTAGGAAAAGAGGCGGACAAGCACGCGTTCGGCCGCCGCCTCGATAGCGCTATGCAGGGCCTTGGCGTCGAGGTCCCGAAATGTCGACGGTAGCCTGCGCTGCATGCCCCACGAGTGGATGCCCTCCAGAGCGCTCAGATTTTCGCGAATTGCTTTCGTCTTTCTCGACTGGATCACCCGATCCAGCGCCACCATGGCGCTCGCGTCTGCTGCGATCAGCATTTCATTCAGAGACCCATGACCAACCCGCACCGCTTGGCCTTCAGCGGCAAGGGTGGTGGGTCGATGGGTTTTCGCGATGGCCTCGTTGCGAAGTTCAAGTACTAGGACTGCCGGCACATCGGGGATGCTTAGATCCTGGCTACTTGCTTCGGCGGCCGCCGACAATGATTTACGCAACCGACTGCGCAACGCAGGCGTGACCGGAACAAACTCGGTACCACCGCCACCTCGCGTCTCCACGCCAAATTGATCTTTGGCCTGGAATGCGACATGTACATACGGATTAGCGCGGTTTGCCCGATCGTTTCGTTGTTTTGCTCGCGGTTTTACCGGCATTAGGCCCCCTCAGCATATTTGATATTTGCCGGGTCGAGACTGCATAGAGTCTAGCAAGCTCCCGCAAGGAAAAGGCTTCACCCCTCCATTGTCTCAACCAGCGCACTTCGTCTTCTATTGACGGCAGATGGTGCCCATTCAGTAAGGAAATGGCAAGGCCCAACCGTCGGAGGATTTCAGTGGTATCTGCTTCGGATTGCCCCGCCAGAATAGCCGTGCGGATAGCATCCTGGCACACCTGTTCAATGACGGCACCTGAAATGCCTTCGGAAAAGCTCACAAGCTCATCCCAATGCAATGACGCTGGGGCGAAGTCCCTTAGCATCGTCTTCCAAAGGGCTTCTCGCAAGGAGGCATCTGGAACGGCGAAGGGTATTTGAAATGGGAACCGTCGCCAGACAGCAGGATCGATTCCCTGCGCAAAGTTTGTCGCAGCGACCACGACCGTATGGCCAGGCAATGCATCGATGTTCTGCAGTAATGCAATCACGATACGCTGCAGTTCCCCCACATCGCGCTCGTTACCTCGCGCAGACGCTAACGCATCGAACTCATCCAGCAGCAGCACGCAGGGCGTCTGTTCGGCAAAATCGAAGACCCTACGCAAGTTTCTGCTGGTCTGACCGAGCAAACTGCTGATCAGCGTGTCGCATCGTACGGTGGCTAGCGGTAGCGCAAGCTTGCTAGCAAGCCATCGCGCGGTCATCGTTTTGCCTGTTCCAGGAGGGCCGTAGAGAAATAGGCGATTGACCGTTGCAACGCCGGCTGCAGCCAGTCGATCGTAATTGGATACCGATCCGATAAATTCCTGCACTCGCTTTGCCGCTGCGGAAGACAGATGAAATCCATTTTCCTGCAACTGGGGATAGGAAACGTCTACGGTTTCGAGGCGGCTCTCGGTGTCGGTCGGCACAGCGGTTGCCATGCGAGAGCCATCTTGTGCGAAGGCCATGGCCGACGGAGCCCTGGCAAGGCGATCGCGAATGCGCAGAGCATCCTCTCGTTCGCCACTCCGTTCGAGCTTGTCCGCGAGCAAGCCGGCGTAGTTGCCGGCCATCGAGGCGTTAGCCTTCAACGCGCCGTCTAGAATTTTCAGAACCTCGGACATGTGCTCCAAAGCGATCCTCACTGGTGTTTCATGTTTCGGTCGAATCGTAACGCAAATAGGTGTCGCCGAGACGATTTTCTCACTTGATGGAGCGAAATTTTAAAAATCGTTGCAATCCATCGCGCGCTTCGAGTGCTCGTTAGTGACGTAACGGCCGCTTACGCGTGCGAACTTTGCCGTGAGAGGCCCCTTAGTTGGGCGGTGCGAACATGCCTCGTATGACCTCTGCGCATGAAAGAGCTGACCATGCGCCCGGGACTAGAACACCTGAACGAGAGTGAAACTGCACAGGAACTGCAGCGACTAACGCGCATCGTAAGGTTCGATTGCGTCAGAACGTCGCTGGTCGAATCGGACGGGGAAGACCGAGGAGTGCTGTCGATATCTAGCGCTGCTGCTTCGACATACGCTTTCAGCGCCATCTGTGCGAAGAGATACGCCTGAATTTGGCCTATCGGTAGATCGGAAGCAGTCGTTCGAACCTGCTCTATCGAGCGGCTGCTTCTGGCCGGCAGCCGCCGTCGGAATTGCAAGCCAGGTCGGTTACGTCGACTCGGTCGAAAGTCGTAAAAGCATGGTACCGGCTGTGCGCCCTATGCGAACACGCGACCTACGAAGTATGAATCCGGACGGCGACGTCACGAGGTGTTGTCGACAATGCGTAGGGCAGTCGCAGTAACTTTGTCACACAGTCACAAAACCGTAGCGCCAGTCGCGCGCCCTCCGGCACCCTACCGGTGCGTTACCGCCACACACAGTTCACGCACGAACAAGCCGATGCAGTCGTCGAACCTGGGTCAATGCCTGCTGCGCCGACGTCAGGTTCGTGAAGCCGAGCAACATGCCGGGCGGCATCCGGCCGCCCGGGCTCCAGTCGTTCAGCGGCTGGATGGAAAACCCCTGCAAATCGGCCATGCGTGCGACGGCGCGATCGTCGACAGCCGTGCGCCAGTACGCCACGACATGCAAGCCGCCCGCGCGGGGTGGCACATGCAGCGTATCGCCGAAGACCTTGACCAGCGCATCGACCAGCCACGCGCGGCGGGTGGCGTACAGCGCGCGCATTTTCTTCAGATGGCGCGCGAAGTGCCCTTGTTCCATGAAGTCGGCGACGACGGATTGCATCAGCATCTGGCCGCTGCCGCCGAGCCAGCCGGCGGTGTCGCGAAAGGCCTCGACCTGCGCGTCGGGCACGACGAGATAGCCCAGCCGCAAGCCCGGATACAGCACCTTGCTGAACGATCCGGTGTAAAGCACGCGGTCGTGGCGATCCAGGCTTTTGAGCGCGGGCAGCGGGCGGCCGTGGTAACGGAACTCGCTGTCGTAGTCGTCCTCGACGATCCAGGCCCGCTGCTGACGGGCCCAGTCGAGCAATGCCAGGCGTCTCGGCAGCGACAGCGCGGTGCCGAGCGGGCTTTGATGGGTCGGCGTGACCACGGCAAAACGTGCATCGGGCGCACGGTGTTGCCCCGCTTCCACGCACAAGCCGTCGTCGTCGACCGGCACCGGCACGAGCCGCATGCCCGCGTGCTCGAGCAGGCGGCGGGCGTGGATATAGCCGGGATCCTCGAACCAGCCGGTGTCGCCGGGATGCAGCAGGGTCCGGCAGATCAGATCCAGCGCACCGCGATACCCCGCGGTGATGAAGATCTGCCCGGCCGAGCAGTCGATGCCGCGCGACACGCCGAGATAGGCGGACAGCGCGCGCCTCAGCGCATCGAGCCCCTGCGGCGGCGCGTAGTCGAGCGACGGCGTCGCCATCGCCCGCACATGACGCCCCGTCAACCGTATCCACGGCATGCGCGGAAACGCATCGAGCGCGGGAATGCCCATCTGAAACGGCTTCGGCTCGCGCGCCGCCGGATCGCCGCGCGGCGGTTCGTCCGGCCTGGCTGCGAGGGCGCGCGGCTGCCGGCCATCCGGCAACTGGGGCGACACGACGGTGCCGGCCGGCCCGCGTGCGACCAGGTACCCTTCGCCGATGAGGATCTGATAGGCCGCTTCGACGGTGCCGCGTGCCAGATTGAGTTCGCTGGCCAGACTCCGTACCGACGGCACGCGCTTGCCCGGCGCAAGCTTGCCCGTTTCGATCGCATCGCGGAAGCGCCGGTACAGCTGCCGATAGACCGGCATGTCGAGATGACGGTCCGGCATCAGATCGTCGAAGTTCATGTCCCAGTCAAATAGTCATTTTTTGACCCTTCAGGATACGTCATCCGGTTCGTAAAGTAACGACGTTACCTTGGAGCAATCGTGATGCCAGAGATCCATTTGAAACGCGCCGTGACGGACGAGGATTACCGGTCGGCGTTCGACGTGATGCGCGAGCTGCGCCCGCACCTGACCGATGCCGATGCGTTCGTGCGGCAGATGCGCCGCCAGGCCGAACAAGGTTATCTACTGCTGACCGCGCGACACGCCAGCCCCGATGATGCAGTCGTCGCGCTGGCGGGATACCGTCACCTTGAAAACACGGTTTACGGCCGCTTCGTCTATGTCGACGATCTGGTGGCGACCGAGCACGCGCGCGGTCAACGGCTGGGCGAGCGGCTGCTCGATGCGGTGCGCGACGACGCGCGACAACACGGCTGCATGTACCTGATACTCGATACCGGCTTGTCCAACGCGCTCGCGCAGCGCTTCTATTTCCGCCAGGGGATGCTGTCCCGCGGCATGCATTTCAGCCAGTCTCTGCAGGCGCCCTGATGAACAACCTTCTTTTTGTCGATGCCAGCCCGCATGGCAATCATTCGCTGGGCGCGCGCATCGCGCGCGACGCCATCGCGCAATGGCAGGCGGCCCGCCCCCATGCACGCGTCGTGTCGCGCAGCCTCGGTGAACCCGGGTTGCCTGCGATATCGGCCGCCTATGCGCATGCGCTGGTCGCGCGGCAGCCGAATTCCGATCCCGCGCTCGCGTGCTCCGAACAACTGATCGCGGAAGTGGAGCGCAGCGACGGCCTGTTGATCAGCACACCGATGCACAATTTCACGGTACCCGCGGTGCTGAAACAGTGGATCGATTACGTGCTGCGTATCGGCCGCACGTTCACGTCCACGCCGGAAGGCAAGTTCGGCCTGCTCGCCGATCGTCCCGTGCTCGTGCTGGCGCGCTCCGGCGGCATCTGCACCGGGGCAGCGGCACGGCAGCCCGATTTCCTGACCCCGTACCTGAAGCAGGTGCTGGCCGTCATCGGCATCTCGACGGTGGATTTCATCTACCTTGAAGGCCATGCGCCGGACGACGCGGCCATCGATGCGGTACGCGGCCAGCTGGCCGCCTCGACCCTGCTGGCTCGCCGCGCGACGGAAGCGGCCTGAAGGCGCGACGCCCCGGCGCGCGCAGGCGTCAACCGATGCGTGCCGGGAGCGGCCGATATCGGGCATCCCGCGCCGGGCGCTTCGCCGTCACGTCTCCAGCCGCCCCATCCGGCGTGCCATCGCCGGGCTGACCGCATGCACCGGATCGAACCCGAAGAATTCGAGCACGTGGCGCGCGACGTCGTCGCGGTCGTTGTCCGCGCAGATCATGTGGTAGCTGTTCTCCAGCACGATCCCGCGCGCATCGGGCATCTTGTCCAGCAGGAAATCGGCCGAGCGCAGGCTGGTCAATTCGTCCTCGCGCGCATGCAGCACGAGCGTCGGGCACGGCGTGCCGGCCGCGGCCTCGAGTGCCCAGTCGCGCATCCGGTCGACCTGGCGCACGCATGCGAGCGGCACCCACGCATAGTGGAAACTGTCCTGCCGCTCGAACTTCTTCTTCACGATCGCGCGGATCGTCGCGTTCTTGATGCCGAACGGATCGCCTTCCTCGACGCGCATCCGCTCCGCGACACCGGGCACGCGGTACAGCACATGCCGCAACGCGCGGTACCACGGCGTCGACCAGCCGTCGATGAACACCGGCGTGGCCAGCAGCGCGAGCCGGCCGCGCGCATGCTGCACGCGATGGCACAGCAGCAGCGCAACCAGCGCGCCCATGCACATGCCCGCGACATGCAGCGTGTCGTACTCGTTTTCCAGCGCGCGATACTGCTCGGTCACCGCGTCGAGCCAGGCTTCCGCGCGCACGCCGACCAGATCCTCGGGGCGCGTGCCGTGCCCCGGCAGCGTGATCATGTGCGTATCGCCGCCTGCGCGCCGCATCGCCTTGTGCAGCGAACCGAGATCGTATTGCGTGCCGCCGAGCCCGTGGATCAGCAGGACGCCCGTGCGGCCCGTCATGACGCGTCTCCGCTCATTCGTCCGCCGGCCACACGCGCTCGATCTGCCAGACGCCCGCCACCACCGTCACGTCGACATTCGAATCGAGCAGCGGCGCGCCGTGATCGGTGATCGTCTGCGTGCCGCCGTCGCGCTGCACGATACGCAGCGACAGCGACGCGCGATCCTCGCCGGCGATCTCCGCATTCCAGTAGTCGCGCAGCGCATCGCGGTCGCCCGGCTGCACGCGTTCGAGCACGCCCGGCACACTCGCGATCTGTGCCGCATCGACGCCGACGCCGAACACGCGCTCGACGTCGCCGCTCCACTCGATCCGCCCCGATTCCGGATCGAGCACGTAGGCGATCTGGCCGGCGCTCGCGAGCGCGAGCTCCATGTTGTTCTGCAGGACCGCCGCATGCTCGTGCACGCGTTCGCGCGTCGTCTTCAATGTGCTCACCGTCAGCACCAGCAGCGACGCGACCGCCAGATAAAGCTGCGCCTCGAGCAGCGCACTGCCGTAGTGCTCGTGAAACGACGCGAACGGGCCGTCGCCCTGCGCGGTCTGCTCGATCACGATCAGCGCGAGCACCAGCACCGACGACGAGCCCGCGCGGCCGCCGAGCAGCAGCGTCACCGCGACCGTGAGGAACAGCGGGATATACGTCAGCGCGAAGCCGGCGCCCGTGCCGAATTTCTGCGACGTGTCGCCGTCGAAGATCACGAGCGCGACGATCGCGAGCAGCACGAACGAAACCAGGCCGAGCACGAGGTCGAAGCGCTCATGGTCGCCCGAGCGGTGCGCGCGAAAGCGCGACCATGACGCGAGCACCGGCGTGACCAGCAGCACGCCGACGAAGTCGGACGCGGCCCACACCGACCACACGTCGAAGAACGGCGCGCCCTTGACCACCGTGTACCACGCCGCGCCGCCGATCGCGCCGACCACGCCCGCGATCAAGCCGGCGAGGATCACCGAGCGCAGGAAATACAGCCCTTCGAGCGAGAAGCGCACGCGCTGGACGAGCCACACCGCAAGCGCGGCCGCGCCGACCTCGTCGACCGTGAACAGCACCGCGTTGACCAGGCTGCCGTGTTCGATCCCGGTCAGCGCGAGCTGCCCGACCAGGAACGCGCCGGCCAGCGTCAGCCATTCGCGCATCGGCCGCAGCATGAATGCGCCGACCGTCACGCCGGCCGGCAGCCAGATGTAGCCCGTCAGCCGGACGGGGCCGTTGAACTGGTGCGAAATGTAGCCGGTCGCGAGATACAGCGCCGCCCAGAGCAGCGCGGCGACGAGGCCCGGCCGCGATCGTTTGGTGTCCATCGAGAATCCCTGTGTGCTGCGCCTGCGATCGGCAGGTGCGCGATGTGCGAATGATATGCGGACGGGGCGGGCCGGGGAATACCGGGGCCGGAAGCGCATTGTGGGTGCCGGCGCGCCCGCAAGCTGGCGGTTGTGACCGGGCAAGTATCGGAAAAGTTCGGTGTGTGCCGGGTACGGCCGGGACGCGTCCGAGCGTCGCCTTGGCCGGACGGCCAAAATCGCCCGCGGCCGGTGGTTCGCCCCTAACATGAAAGGCATCCGAAAGCATGCGCTTCGGGTATCGTCCACGTCATCAGCCAACTTTCCACATGACCGCTCGCCATGAAAACCGTACCGGCCCGGCCGATCCCGGCCCCCTCGACGCCATGAGCCGATTCCGCGTCACGTACGACGGGCCCGCGCTCGAATCGTCCGAGATGGACGTGCGCGAACTCGCGCCCGCGCTGCTTGCCATCGGGGATCTGCTCGACGCGTCGACCCGCGCGCTGTGCGGCAATCAGGTTCGGCCGCAAGTGAATGTGCGCGGCAGCTTCAAGACCGGCAGCTTCGGCATCGACTTCACGCTCGCGACTTCGCTGCTCGGCCGCATGCGCGACATGCTGAGCGGCAACGAAGGCACGGCGCTCGCCAATGCGGTCACGATCCTGACCGCGCTCGGCATCGCCGCACCCAGGGCGAGAAAGGGGCTCTTCGCCGTCCTCAAATGGCTGCGCGGGCGCGAGATCCGGCAGGTGCAGATGCAGGAACACACCGCCATCCTGCACGTCGACGGCGACGCACTCGAAATCGACCTGCCCGTCCTCACCCTGTTGCGCGACGTCGGCGTTCGCCACGCCACCGCGCAGGTGCTTGCGCCGCTCGCGCGCGACGGCATCGTGATGTTTGCGGCCGGCACCGATACGGAGATATTCGAAACGGTCGACCGCTGCGAAATCGCGTGGTTTCACGCACCCGAGCCCGCCGACTCGCTCATCCTCGACGAGCATCGCAAGATGGCGTTCTCGATCGTGTCGCTCGCGTTCAAGGACGACAACAAGTGGCGGCTGTACGACGGCACGTCGACGATTCACGCGGCGATCACGGACGCCGGCTTCCTGTCGCGCGTGAACAACAGTCAGATCAGCTTCAGCAAGGGCGACGTGCTCGTCTGCAATGTCCGAATGCAGCAGTGGCAAACCTCGGACGGAGCAAAAACCGAATACGAAGTCACGGATGTCCTCGAACATCGCCCAGCCGGCTTGCAGATTCAGTTGCCGGGGCTTTGACCGCCTTCCCGCCTTCGGAACGGATCCGCTGCGGGGTTCGCCCTTCGCGTCGACCTTCCCGAATGAACGAGTTCGCGCGATGGCACACGCAATCCGCCTGCGCCCGGCGTCTACCGCCGGCCTGCCATTCCTGCGGACGCTTCGCCGGCTCACGATGAACGAGCACCTGCAGCGGGTCGGCGCGCCGACCGGCGATGCAGCGCACGACCGCCGCATCCACGGCCGCAGCGTACCGGCCGGCGCCCTTCACGCGTCGTCGGCCGACTCCTCGTCGATCCAGTCCATGAATGCCTGCACTTCCGGCCGTTGCGTGGCACCGGGTCGCGTGACCGCGCAGTAGGCGAACCGCGCGGGCCAGGGGAGATCCAGCACCTGCTCGAGCCGCCCCTCGGCAATTTCGTCACGGGCGTATTGCTCCGGCACCAGCGCCAGGCCCTGCCCGGCTTCCGCGGCGCGAATCAGCAGGAAGTCGTCCTCGAAGGCCGAGCCACGCGCGGCCCGCAGGTCGGCCGCCGCACCATGCGCGGCCAACCAAACGGAGGAACAGCGGTCACTTGATTTAGCTCGCCTAAACTCATCGGGCAGAAATTATCGCTTTTTCCATCGAGACGTGTAGCCGAACATGCTGGAAGCGCACACGAATCACACGCGCCATCAGATTTAGTCTGCCTGCATCGAAACCGCGATATTCGATCCCTGCGCCGGCAGGTCGCCCGACAGCTTCAACGCAGCGACCGCGCGCAAGGACTCGCTCGTCCCGAACCGCCACACCGTTACTGACCACGCCTGCCATGAATGCCTCGCAAGCGCCTGCCGGAGCGTCGAATCCGGCTTTTTCCGCCCACCCCGGTTATCGGCGCATGTTCGCCGCGGACCAGCTGACCCTCGGCATCTTCCTGCCGCTACGCGCCTACCGCGGCGACATGCGCGTCCTGACCGGGCAGGCCGACCTCGTTGCGGACATCGACCGCCGCGGCTTTGCCGCCGTCTGGGTACGCGACGTGCCGCTGTTCGACCCGTCGTTCGGCGATGCGGGGCAGGTCTTCGACCCGTTCACGTACCTGTCCTTCCTCGCCGCCCGAACCACGCGCATTGCGCTCGCCACCGGCAGCGCGATCTTTTCGCTGCGCCATCCGATCGACCTGGCCAAGAGTGCGGCCACCATCGACCAGTTGTCGGGCGGCCGTCTCGTCATGGGCATCGCGTCCGGCGACCGGCCCATCGAGTTTCCCGCCTACGGGCTCGCGCATGCGTCGCGCGGCGAACGGTTCGCGCACGCAGTCGCCTATTTCCGAAAACTGATGCGGGCAGGAAACCTGACGATCGAATCACCGCTCGGCAGCTTCAATGGTGCGGAGCTGCTCCCGAAGGCCACCATCGGCGCGGTACCGCTGATCGTCACCGGCGCATCGGGCCAGCCGCTCACGTGGATCGCCGAGCACGCGGACGGCTGGCTGACCTATCCCGGCGATTCGCACACCGGCGCCGGCCCGCTGCGACTCGCGGAAAAAATCCGCGCGTGGCGCGCACTGATTCCCGACGGTGGATTCCGGCCGCACATGACCAACGAATGGATCGACCTCGTGGACGATCCCGATCACCCGCGCACGCCGTTGCATGGCGGGTTCATCCTGCGGACCGGCCGCAACGGGCTCATCGCACTGCTGAACGAATGGCGCGAGGTGGGTGTGAATCATGTCGCGCTGGGTATCCAGTTCTCGCAACGGCCCGCGGCGGAAATCATCCAGGAACTGGCCGAGGAAGTCCTGCCGCACTTTCCGTCGCATGACGGGCCGCCAGCGATCACGACGGCGTGGTAATCGGGCGCGCGCCGGCCAGCACGGCAATCAACCCCGGCCGGCGCCGGTAATCGGTCAATGCCGGCGACCCGCCACCTGGCGGGCCGGCTGCGATCGCGCCCGCATGCCACCTGCGTCGAACCTGCTCCCGATTCAATCCACTCGCCGCCACACCGAGATCGGTATGTCGCCGTTGGCACGCGGCGGCACGCGGTAGCTCAACTCACCATCCTTCAATTGATAGCTTCGCGTCTGCGTTTGCCCGATCCAGTTCGGGTACGACGCATTGCTGATGTGAAACGCCAGCGAGTGGTTCGCCGGATCGACGGTCAGCTTGCCATAGTGGGTACTCGAACCGAGCACGGCGTCACGGAATTCGTCCGGCGTGCCGGTCGCCTTGTCGTTCGACGCGAAGCGCGGGCGTTCCGACCTGAAGATCTGCAGCGAATAGTTCCCGTGCATGTCGATCAGCAGCAGCCCCTTCGGATCGGCACCATAGTCGCGGCCGACCGTGCCGTCGGGATGTTGTACGTCCGCCGCGACCAGCGTCCACGTCCCCGCGAGCGACGGCGCGGCCGATGCGTCGCCGGGAATCATCGATGCGGCCAGCAGCATGCCGGGAAGGCCCTGGCGGAATATCGAGTGGATGTTCATTCACAGTCCTTGTCGGAAAGAAGGGAAGCCCACCTCACAGGCATCCGCAGCCGCGTATCGCGCGCATCCCCGTGAACCGGAACGACCGGTTCACTTGATGGTAGCGACGGGAATGTGCAATAAATACGATAATTCGAAATCGATCTATAAGAAAAACCGAATCATGACGTTTCCGAATCTCGACATGGATGCGCTGCGCACGCTGATCGCCGCGGATCGGCTCGGCAGCCTCAACCGCGCCGCCGACCGGATCGGCCGATCGCAATCGGCGGTCAGCCAGCAGATGCGCAAGCTCGAAACGCAGATCGGTCAGCCACTGTTTCGCCGACAGGGGCGCGGCCTCGTGCCGACCGAAGCCGGCGAACTGATGCTGTCCTATGCGCGCCGCATTCTCGAACTGAACGACGAGGCGGTCGGTGCGATTCGCGGCGCGGCGATCGAGGGGGCCGTGCGATTCGGGCTGCCCGGCGACTTCGCCGAATCGTGGCTGCCCGTCGCGCTCGGCCAGTTCAAGCGCACGCACCCGGGCGTGCGCGTCGACATCGTCGTCGACGGCAACGGCGCGTTGCTCGACCGGCTCGATGGCGGCGAACTCGACATCGTGCTCGCGATGGGCCGCGGGCATCGCGCCGACGCGGAACACCTGGTCACGCTGCCGATGGCGTGGATCGGGCCGCATGGCATCGACGTGCGTCCGCGCGCCGGCGCGCCGCTGGATCTCGCGCTGTACAAACCGCCGTGCCTGTTCCGCAAGGCCGGCACCGATGCGCTCGACACCGCCGGGATCCCGTGGCGGCTCGCTTACACGACCGGCAGCCTGCAAAGCCTGTGGGCCGGCGTCGCGGGCGGGCTGGGCATTACGGCAAGAACGATGGTAGGGGTGCCGCCGACGCTGCGGCAGCTCGGCGAGCGCGACGGCCTGCCGCCGCTGCCGTCGGTCGACGTGTGCCTTCATGCGGGTGGAGGCGATGCGCGTTCCGCGCTCGCGAGCCTGAAACGCGTGGTGGTCGATACGCTGATCGCCAATCTCGCGGATGCGCACAAGGTGCCCGGCCGGCACGCCGGATGATCGGCCACGGATGCGCGCCGGATTGGGCGCGGTGCCCTTTGACCGGCTGCCCGTCATCGGGAATGATTCGCTGCGGGGGCGACCTTCCCGTCGACGATCCCGAATTCCCGAACGAACGAGTCCGCCCGATGACACACGCAATCCGCCTGCGCCCGGCGTCTGCCGCCGACCTGCCGTTCCTGTTGAACCTGCGCCGGCTCACGATGACCGAGCACCTGCAGCGCGCTGGAATGCCAACCGATGACGAAGCGCACGACCGGCGCATCCGCGCGAATTTCGACGATGCGATGATCGTCTGCGAAGGCGACGAAGCAATCGGCTTGCTGAAGGTGACACGCGCCACCGATGAGTGGCACGTTCACCAGATCCAGATCCTCCCCGCGCACCAGGGCCGGGGCATCGGCGAAGCCGTGCTCAACGCATTACTGAACGACGCAGCACACGCGCACGTGCCCGTGTCGCTCAGCGTGCTGCACGGCAACCCGGCGCGGCGGCTCTACGAACGGCTCGGTTTCCACAGCGAATCGGAAACCGACACGAGCGCGAGCATGATCTGGCGCGCGTGACGTCCGGCGTGTCGACGCCGCCGCATTACTGCGTGATCTTCGCGTCCTTCAGCAAGTTGCCGATCATCTGCGCACTCGCCTTCTCCACGGCGGCCGCCTGCAATTGCTGCTGAAGCCCCGGCTTCGCGGTCGCGAAGCCCGGCACCTGCGTCGGCCGCTTCGCATCCAGCTTCACGATCGCCCGCACGCCATCGACCGGAATCGAATCGTTCGTCGCGGCGCCGACCTTCAGTTTCTCGAGCGCCTGCGCGACCGGCAGCGGCAAGCCGGACGTCTTGCCTTCCGTCGCCGGCGTGTTGAAGCTCACCCACGGCAGCTCGCCGCCGGTATCGCGGCTCGGCGCCATGCTGTACTGGCGCGCCAGCCCGTCGAACGACTTGCCCGCCTTCAGTTCGCTCAGCACCGTCGCGGCCGTCATCGGATCCTGGACGACGATCAGGCGCGGCTTGTATTCGTTCTTGCCGAGCGCGGCCACGAGCTCGTCGTAGCGCGCCTTGACCTGCTCGTCGGTCACCGGCTCGGGCTTCACGTTGTCGCGCAGGTAAAGCTGCACTTCGGCATTCACTTTCGCCTGCTGCACCGCCGCCTTGACCTCGGGCTTGTCGGCATAGTTCGCCTTCTCGGCCGCCTGCTGAATCAGCACGCGCGTGATCAGCTGATTCTTGATCGCCTGGCGGATCTGCGGCGAGTCGGGTTGCCCGGACGCGCGCAGCAACGTATCGACGTCCGCCTGCATGATCGGCGTGCCGTTGACCGTCGCAACGGTCGCCGTGGTCGCCGCCGTCTCTGCGTGAGCGGTACCGCTCAGCGCGCCAGCCAGCGCAGCGATCAGCAACAGGCGGTTCGGTGTGGTTTTCATCTTCATCGTTTCGTCACTTCGGCTCAAAAAACGCGGCATGGGGCGGCCGCGCACATGCTCCGGCGCGGCAAAGCGCCGGTGCAACCATCCAGTCGATTCGGTTCATCGTCATGGGCACGCGCAGTGCCTGCCGGTGCCGCTGTCATTGTGCCCGGAAGCGATTTTTCGCGTCGTGTGGTTGGGGACAGCCGCCCGGCGGGCGGTGAAGCGCGCATTGCGCACGCCGGTCATTACGAACGCGAGATGTGGAAATTCTGTGGAAACGCGATGGAAATCCCGCGAAATCGCGGTGAATCACATCATGGCTGCGCGAGCCCGGCCGCCGACCGAGGTCGAGGCGGCCGCGCGCGCCTCATCGAAGTCAGGGCGTCCACCGGTACACGGTGATGCTGTTCCCTTTCACGTTGTTCTTCATCACCACGTACTCGCCGTTCGATCGGCGGTATGCGCGGATGCTGTACATCGCATCGATCGCGCTGCTGGTATCGACGGTTGCCGGGCTCGCGTTGACCAGCGTGGTGTCGAGATTGCCGGTGGTGAGGTTGAACGCGTCGACGTTCGGCCACAGCGGCCCGCTGCTGCTGAACCAGTAGCCGACGAACAGATGGTTGCCCACCGCGTCGATCGATTTCGCGCCGCTGTGCGGCAGCGTGATCACCGGGTCGGGCTTCGTCGTATTGCCCGCGCTCCAGCCGTGATACACCTCGATGCGCGTGCCGATCGACGTCCAGTCGTTGCTCCCGATGGCGCCCTGCGCGAGCACCATCGTGTCGCTGTCCGCGAGATAGACGATGCGCGTGAGCGGCTGGATGCTGTCGGGCACGCGAGTCGCGACGCCCGGCCCCCACGACGGCTTGCCGCTCGCGTCGAAGCCGGTCAGCGGATAGTGGGTAATCGTGCCGGTCTTGTCGAGGCCGGCCCACACGCCGCCCTTGCTGTCGATGCTGAAGCCGCTCGTCACACGCCGCGTCGTGTTGAACGCGGGGCCCGGAATCGAGCCGTCCGGGATCGCGATGTAGCCGTTCGCCGCGTTGAAGTGGAAGAAGTAGAAAATCGGTGGGTTCTGGCCGGCCGCGACGAGGATCCGGTTCGCGCCGACCGACGTGAGCAGCCCGAAATGCTCGTCGCGCTGCGTGTCGCTCATGTTGATGCGCGGATCGGACGGATACGTGAACGGATCGACCGTGTTCGCAACGAACGTGCCGCCCGCGCTGCCGCCGTACACGTGCGTGGCGCCGTAGAACAGTGCACCGTCGGTGACCGGGTCCGGCGCGGCGACCCCTTCGAAGTTCAGCGACTGCAGCGTCCACCGCAGGCTGCCGGTGCTGCTGTACGCATGAATGTCGGTCGCGCCGTTGCGGCCGAGATCCCAGCTGCCGCCCCACGGATTGTTGAGCACATAGAGATTGCCGCCGGTGTCCTTGCCGATCCCGACGATGCGCGTGAAGCGCTGCGCACCGACCTGCCCCTTGATGCCCGTGGTCGTGTCGAGATAGCCGCCGCGCACGCCGAACGTGCCGGCCAGCGCGGGCCGGCCCGCCACCGTATAGCGCTTGATGTTCTGGTCGGGGCCTTCGTCGCCCACCAGCAGCTGCCCGGCCGCCGCATCGAAAACCAGCGCCGACGGCTGTGATCCGGCCGGCATCCGGATCGTGTTCAGCAGCGCGCCGGTCGGGCTGAAGCCGACGATCGAGCCGGCGCTCTTCTGCGCGACCCACACGTTGCCCGCCGCGTCCACCGCGAGCGCGCCCGGCGCCGATACGCCGATGTCCCGCTGCCACACGCCGTCGGTGGTGAACACGCGCACGCGATTGCCGTAGAAGTCGCTCGCATAGAGCAGCGAGCCGGCCGTCGCGAGCCCGGTGACGACGTCGATGCGCGGCTGGTTGGTCGCCGCGCTGACCTGGATGACGCGGTCGCGATACTTCGTCGCGCGGTTGTAGCGCCCCACCGCGCCGCTGCCGTAGGTCTTGCCGGGCTGCAGCGCGACGAACAGCGAGGTCGCGTTGCCCGTGATCGCGCTGCCCTGGAACTCCGAGTGCGTGCCGATCGAGCCGGCGCTCTTGCCGTTCTGGTAGATCGCGACACCGCCTTCATCCTCGTCCCACATCGACGCCGTATAGATCACGCCTTCCGGCGCGACCCACATCGCGCGCGCGACGTTGCCGACGTGGGCCGCAAGCGTGCCGTACGTGTTCGCCAGCCAGTCGGTGGTGTTGCGTGCGTGAACGGAAGGGGTAATCGCGGCGATCGCTGCGGCGAGAAGCGCAGCCTGAAACCGTTGTCTGGCGACCATGACGGATGCTCTCCTGAATGGTGCGAACCTTCACCTGAAAGGCCGGCCGGATGGCTTGAAAACCGCGATGCGTAAATTCTTCCCCTGAATCATCCGGCGCAGTCGGTATTACGTGCAGCATGCGTTCGATAATGCGCAGCGCGAGAATAGCGTTATATAAATCGAAAAAAATTGCGGATTGCACGCGCGGTTGCGCTTTTCACCGGTTCGGCTTCGATTGCATTGCCGGTCGCGCCCATCCACGCTGACGGCGCGTGCGCCGGCGCGACAGTGAATGGTCACTTACACGTCGAATCGGGAGGGGAAAAATCAGGCTCGTGCCTGCGGGAATATCGCCGCGCGTTCAACGACGATCGATTGAAACGGCGAATGCCGGTTTCAGGGAATCGGGCAAAACCACCGCATTCAAGGCGAAATCACGGCACCAAACAAAATCGCCGGCCTGAATCCGTATCGAATCCAGGCCGGCGATCATCCATGCTCAAAGGGCAGGCAACGCGCCACTATCGCTGCGCTGCCGCACTGCCGTGCATCATGCCGATGCCGAGGTTTCCGGCACCTTCACCTTCATGGCGCGTCCGTTGCCCGAATCGTCATCGTCGCGCGGATCGTCGAGCTGCCCTTCCCACTTCGCGACCACGGCCGCCGCGATCGAGTTGCCGACCGCGTTGGTGGCCGAGCGCCCCATGTCGAGGAACATGTCGACGCCCATGATCAGCAGCAACCCGGCTTCCGGCATGTTGAACTGGTTGAGCGTCGCCGCGATCACGACCAGCGACGCGCGCGGCACGCCCGCCATCCCCTTCGACGTGACCATCAGCATCAGCAGCATCGTGATCTGCGTGCCCAGCGGCAAATGGATGCCGTACACCTGCGAGATGAACAGCACCGCGAACGTGCAGTACATCATCGAGCCGTCGAGGTTGAACGAATAGCCGATCGGCAGCACGAAGCTCGAGATCTTGCGGTTCACGCCGAAGCGGTCGAGCGCGTCCAGCAGCTTCGGATAGGCGGCCTCCGAGCTCGCCGTCGCGAACGACAGCAGGAACGGCTCGCGAATCAGCCGGATCAGCGTGAATGCCCGCTTGCCGAGGAAAATCACGCCGGCGAGCGTCAGCACGCCCCACAGCAGCGCCAGTGCCAGATAGAAGCTCGCCATGAACTTCGCGAACGTGAGCAGGATGCCGAGCCCCTGGGTCGTGATCGTCGACGCCAGCGCCGCGAACACCGCGACCGGCGCGAACCACATCACGGCGCCCGTCACCTTCAGCATCACCTGCGCGAGATCGTCGATCACGCCGGTCAGGCGCTTGCCCGATTCGCCGAGCGCGGACAGCGCGGTCCCGAAGAAGATCGAGAAGACGACGATCTGCAGGATTTCGTTGTTCGCCATCGCTTCCGCGATCGACTTCGGCACCAGGTGGACCACGAAGTCCTTCAGCGTGAACGCGCCCGTCTTCAGGCCGAGGGACGCATCGGACGCCGGCAGCGGCAGGCTCAGATGGCTGCCCGGTTGCAGGATCGTTGCGGTCAGCAGGCCGAGCAGCAACGACGTGAACGATGCGATGAAGAACCAGCCGAACGCCTTGACGCCGACGCGGCCCACCGCGCTGCCGTCGCCCATCTGCGCAATGCCGACGGTCAGTGTCGCGAATACCAGCGGCGCGATGATCATCTTGATCAGGCGCAGGAACACGTCGGACAGCAACGACACGTAGCCGGCGACCTCCTTCGCCATGTTCGGGTCGGGAAACGCGCTATGACAGGCGTAACCCACTGCGATACCAAGAATCATCGCGACAACGATGTACTTGGTGATGTTGTGCTTCTTCTTCATTAGTAATCCAAATCACAAAGCTTATGTTGCTAACGGCTGGCACATCTTTCGCGCCCGGCTACGAATCGAAACCCACGTCTCTCTGGGTGCGACAAGTCCGCCGTTGGCGGTCGCCATGGCGGACAAGGGGGGGCATTCTAACGCAAATGGCCCCCCGGCTTTCAAATCTGAAAGTCAGTCAGGTTGATCTGCGTCCGGATGTCGTCGAAAAGGCGGGTTTTGTCGCGATCCAGCCCGCTTCCTGCGCGACCTGGAGGGTAATCGCGCCCTATCGTCGTTCGCGCCAGGGCCGCCACGGGTCACGCGTCGCCGGACTTCCCCCGCCTCCCCGGCGGCGTCGCACCACGTGACGACACCGCAAGCGATCGCGACACATCCTCACAAAGATGCGCAGACCTTGACACTACGGCACGTAATGCTTCTGTAATATTTGGAAACGATTCGCATTGCCGCCACGCCCGGGCGTCGATGCGCCCGCCCGCATCGGCAACACGGAACCGGGTTCGAGTCATGGCTTTCAACGGGTTGAGGCATTCATTTTATAAGCAGTCCTGCTCAATGAATGAGCGAGGAAAGGCGGCATCGTGATGAACATTCTGTACACCAACTTCCACGGCGACTACGGCGGCGGCCAGGACACCTACGTCCGCGATCTCGCTGCCGCGATGAGCCGGCATCATCGCGTGACCGTCGCGTCGCCGGAAGGCAGCCGCCTGTCGCGACTGTTGAAGGACAGTCCCGACGTGGCCATCTTCGACATGGAATTCAAGCCGCGCTGGAACCGGTTGTGCCAGGAAATCGTCCGGCTGCGCCAGCGGATCGTCGCCGAGCGCTTCGACGTCATCCATGTCAATGGGGCCGCCGATCACCGGCAGGTGATGCTCGCGCTGCTCGGCTGCCGGTATCGGCCCGCGGTGGTGCTCACCAAGCACAACACCTATCGCGCCGACAGCTTCGGCAACGTGCTGCGCGCCCGGCTGGCCACCGACCACACCATCGCGGTCAGCGATTACGTGGCGGGCATGCTGGCGCTCCAGTCGCCGTATGGAAACGTCACGGTCGTCAAGCACGGCGTGCGCCGGCAGGCCGCCGAACGGCTGGCCGGTGACGAAATTCGCCGCCGCAAGATCGCACTCTTCGGGCCGTCCGCCGCGGACGCGATCGTGCTGGGCAGCAGCGCCGGCACCGCGCCGGAAAAAGGCTGGATGGACCTGATCGCGGCGCTGGGCCGCTTGCCCGAACACGAGCGCGAGCGGTTTCGCGTGCTGCTGGTCGGCTCGGAGCCGTCCGGCGAGCAACGCGAACAGGTCGCGCACCACCGCATGGCCGCGCGCACCGCTTTCACCGGCCGCGTCGACGACGTACGGACGCCGTTCTCGATCGTCGACGTGTCGTTCGTGCTGTCGTACTACGAGAGCCTGTCGTACGCGTGCCGCGAAGCGATGGCGCTCGGCTGCCCCGCGATCGTCACGCGGGTGGGGGGACTGCCCGAGAACGTCGAACCGGGCGTGGACGGCTGGGTGGTTCCGCCGCGCGAGCCCGAGGCAATCGAGGCAATCCTGCGCGCGATCGTGCGCGAACCCGGGTGCGTGCGCGCGATGGGACGCAGCGCGCGGCTGAAGGGCAAGCGCGAGTTCTCGTTCGAACGATTCGTCGACGCGACGCTGTCCGTTTATCAGAAATCGATTCGACACAACCCCTATCGTCGAGCAACATCCTTGAGGTCGGTTTAATGGCAATGAACATCTGGAAGAAATACTGGGACCTGCGCACGCGGGAGTGCCCGTGCGACGTGCACTTCATCGAATGGCTGGAATCCGTTCGCCTCAACGGCATCCGCATCTATCACTTCGGCACCGGCGGCCACCATCATGTCGGCCTCGAATGCGCGCGGCCGCATCTGAACAACACCGTCTTCGGCGTCACGGCGTCGCCGAAGGAATACAAGTCGTACGTCGATCTCGTCACGCGGCTACCGGAGGTCAGCAAGACCTATCTGGCCTATTTCGGCGACATCTATACGAGCAATTCCGACCTGCTGCCGGCGTTCGACGTCGTCACGCTGTTCCATCTGTGCGAATTCCGCAACGAGAAGAACAGCCTCTACGGTGCGAAGACCGACGCCGACGTGCTCAACCTGTTCGCACGCCATACCGCACGCGAAGGTCACCTGCTGTTCTACAAGGGCTCGTCGGCGTACCGGCAGGCCGAGCCGATCATCGAGCAATGGGCGGCGAATGCCGATTTCGTCGAAGTCGGCGACTTCAAGACCCTGCGGATTTTCCGCAAAGCCGCCTAATTCCCCGACCTCGCGAGCCGCTCATGCTGCTGTCCGCCCCGCGCTACCCGATCCTGATGTATCACCAGATCCGCACGCTGCCGCCGCCGCCCGACCGGCTGCGCAGCCTGAGCGTCGCGCCCGACGCGTTCCGCCGCCAGATGACGCTGTTCAGGCGGCTCGGCTATCGCGGCCTGAGCGTGCGCGAACTGCAGCCGTATCTGCGCGGCGAGCGCAGCGGGAAGGTCTTCGGCATTTCGTTCGACGACGGCTTTCTCAACGTTCTGACGCATGCGATGCCCGTGCTGGACGAGCTCGGCTTCACCGCGACCTGCTACTTCGTCGCCGGCCGGTTCGGCGGCGAGAACGACTGGGATGCGGGCGCCGATACCGCATGCTCGCCGCTCATGACGTGCGCGGACATGCTCGCCTGGCGCGATCGCGGCCATGAAATCGGTTCGCATACGCTCGATCACGTCGCGCTGTCGCACGTGCCAGCGCACGTGTCGGCGGTGCAAATCGCCGAATCGAAGCGGCGGCTCGAAGCGTTGAGCGGCCAGCCGGTCGAATCGTTCTGCTATCCGTACGGCGATCTGGACCCGCGCGTGCGCGACCAGGTCGCCGCCGCGGGTTACCACCACGCGACGACGACCCGGCGCGGCTGCGCCGATGCGCACGACGACCGGTTCCTGTTGCCGCGGATTCCGGTCGCGGGCGGTGTCGGTGCGCTGCGGCTGTGGTTCAAGTGCGCCAAGGCACGGGTACGGCGGCGCAGGTCGCTCACGTGACATCGACCGTCGCCCTGGCTATGCCGGCCGCTGCCGGCAGAATGCGAGCAGACCGGCCAGCGCGATTCCCATAAAAAGGATCCATCCCGGCGCGAGCGCCGTCCAGCCTGCGGCGATGCTGCCGATGAAGTTGCCGAGCAACCCGCCGATCGCCCACGAAATCGCCGACGCACCGAAATAGCTGCCGGCATTGCCGTCCGTCGTCAGGTCGGCGAGCGCAATGTTCGACGCGGGAAGAATCAGGCTTTCGCCAAACGTGAAGACGATCGCAATGACGATCAGGATCACGAGCGACGCATCCGCGCCCCGATCGCGAGCGAACAGCAGTGCCGCCATCGCAAAGCAGCCGCACAACGCGGCATGCCCGATCACCATCATCGCGCGCCAGTTCGTGCGCTGAAACCAGCCCATGCCGAGCCACGCGGTGGCGATTCCGATCAGCGCATTCGTGATGTAGAACGGTCTCACGCCGTTATAGCCATGTGCGCCATGCGAGAAGGTCAACGGAATGAATACGTAAATCTGCGTATACACGGTCCAGAACGGGACAAGCGCCCAGCAGAGCCGGCGAAACCGCCTGTCGCCAAACGCGACCAGCACACCGCGCAGCGGGTGCGCCGCGACTGCGTTGCGCCTGCTTCGCCCCGCGATCCACGGTGCAATCAGCGCGAGCGCGGTGAACACCGCGCCGCTCACCAGAAACGGCAGTGCCCCGTTCGTGTTCGGCACGACGAACAGCAACGCCGGGCCGATCAACGCGCCGAGATTGAGCGCCAGATTGTTCAGCGCGAACACCTTGGGACGCACGGCGCCATCGAGCGAGCCGAAGATCGAATACGCGGTCGTTTCGTAAAGCGCGGCCCCCAGCCCGGACAGGCATGCCCACGGCAGCAGGCCCGGCAACGACAGCGCATACGCGAATCCGACGAACCCCGCCGCGCGGCAAAGCAGGCCGAGCGTGGTCAGCACGCGACTGCTGAAGCGATCCGTCGACGCCCCCAGAACGAGCGGCAGCAGCCGGCTCGCCAGCAGATTCACCGTCAGCACGCTGGCGACGCTACTCGCATCCAGATGACGCTCCATGTCCAGGAACGCGGCAAGCAGCGGCAGCGATCCAAACACCGACAGGTTCACCAGGAACTGGAAGATCAGCAGGACGCGCGTCGACGTCGACACGCCTTCCGCGATTCCGGTGAGCCACGCGGCCGGCTTGTTGGACTTCTGGCGAAACGAGTCGACTCTGTCGCCGGACACCCGGCGATCGCAATCTTCCATCCTGTTCTCCGCTGACGTTCGATGCCGGCCAGACGGAGCATGAAAAAAGCCCCGTCCGTTTCCGGCGGGGCTTGGGGTGGGTTCGACACACTGGACTACGACGCGCAACCTCCTCCCGGCCCGCCATTGGCGGTCGTGGTGGTAGTCGTGGTCGTGACGAAAAGTGCGTTCATGGAGAAGAATTTAGTCAACCTGCTGTCGGGCGTCAATACGTCGACTGCGTGATCTGCCAGACAGGAAGTCCGTCGAAGCCACCGAAAACGCGCCGGTCTTCCCAAGTTCGCGCACGCACCCTTCGGCCATGCGCTCACCGCCGGAACGCCCTGCGCATCTGCGCGCCGGCCACGTCGAACACCTGGCGGGCTGCCGGCGTCACGCCAGCCATATGGATGCACGCATGGATCATCCCCGGCAGCACGACGCAATCGACCGGCACGCCGGCCTCCCGCAATCGCTCGGCATACATCAGCGCGTCGTCGCGTACCGGGTCGTACTCGCACGCCAGCAACGTGGCCGGTGGCAAACCCTCGAGCGACGCCGCCCGCAGCGGCGACACGCTGGGTGAGCTGCCGTCGTCCGCATCGGCCAGGTACAGGTCGAAGCAATACCGCATGATCTCTTGCGTCAGGTAGTAGCCCTGCCCGCAAGTCCGATAGGACGTCGTGCTCATCGACGCATCCAGCGGCGGGTACAGCAACAGCTGATGCGCGATCGACGGGCCGCCCCGCTCCCGTGCGACCAGGCAGGCAGCCGCCGCCAGGTTTCCTCCGGCACTGTCGCCGCCGACGGCGATGCGCGTCGGGTCCAGCCCCAGGCCGGCCGCCTCGCCGACTACCCAGTCCAGCGCATCGCAGAAATCCTCCAGCGGGACCGGAAACCGGTGCTCCGGCGCAAGCCGGTAATCGACCGACAGCACGACGCATTGCGTCGCGTTGACCAGCGCGCGGCACCGACATCAAGGCGCTGGCCGATTTCTATGCGACGCAGCTGCACGGCATTTCCGTGCAATCCCGCGACGGGGTATCGAAAGAGCGCCTGCTCGCCTCCATCGGGCCGGCGATGATGCCGCTCGCGATGGCGGTGCGCGACCACGCGTGACGCTGCCCGACACGCCGCCCCGGCCGGTCATTTCGCGCTGGCGCGCCCTCGCCGCGGTTTCGGTTCGGCTTCGGTCGGCTCGGGTGCCGCGCATCCGGACGTGGCGTGCCTCAGTTTGAGCGCGATGTCGAGTTGCGCGATCCAGCCCGGATCGTCGAGCGACGCGCCCAGCACGGTTTCGATGCGCTCCAGCCGATGGATCAACGTATTGGGATGAATGTTCAGGCGTTCGGCCGTCACCCTGCGCCGCTGCCCGCTCTCGAAATAGGCGGCGAGCGTCGCGATCAGATCCGCCTCGCCCGACAACTGCTCGATCAACGACACCAGGTAGCGCAGCACGTTGGGCGTGCCGCGCACGCTTTCCTCGATCGCCATCGACGAATATCGGTGGATCCTGCGGGACTGCCCGTCGCGCGGCGCGAAGTCGACGGCCTTCAACGCCTCGGTGACCGACGCAGCCCAGCCGTCCGCGCCATGATTCATCAGGCCGATCCCGATGTTGCGCATGCGTGGTTCCGCACCGACGAGGCGCGCCGCCCGCTCGGCCACGATCTGGTCGCAGCGGCTGAGCGTATCGCCGCGCGTGCACGGCACCCAGATCACCAGCCGTTCGCGATGCCACGCATGCACGAGCGCCTCCCGCGCCACGTCCAGATGCCGTGCCGCAATCAGGACGAGCCGTTCGAGTTCGTCGTACCGGACAACCGGCGGAAGATCCCGGAGATCGGCGTCGATCGCGAGTGCGACGCGCGGTGACGTGGCATCCAGTCCGAGTGCGGCGGCCAGCTCCGCAAACATCGCAGCATCGCCGGACGCATGGAAGATCACGTCGCGGAACTGATGCAGCAGCGATTCACGCCACCAGGCTTGCTGGTGCTGCTCGGCCAGATAGGCTTGCGCGGTGATCTGCGCCTGCTCGTCGAAGAAGTCGAACAGATACGGCGACACGTCGAACAGCAATTCCTCGGCGAGTGCCGGGTCGGCCCGGCCGAGCTCGGCGCTCACCCGCCAGATCTCGCGCGCGCCAAGCTGATACGCACGCAGGATCGACTGCAGCGGCACATTCTGGTGCACGCGGCGCCGCGCCGATTCCTGCAACGCGTCGATGACCTCCGCCGAACAGGGCTTCCCCGTCAGTAACGACCGGAGGCAGAGATCCGTCTGCAGCGACATCGTTTCGAAGATGTCGTTTCGGACGGTCGGCGCGAGGTCCCGGTAGCCCTCGAGCTTCATCAGGATTGCATACGCGCTCTCGACGATCACGGCGCGGTCGTCCGCGAGCTCGGCAAGCTTGTCGCGCAGGCGCGAGCTGAGGGTGGGAACGATGACTGGCATGGTCGGCTTGGGTCGCAATGGAATGGACAGGCACAGCGCGGTGCTGTGCCCGCGTAGGCGAAAGTATCGCGGATTTGCTTGGCGGCGGCATGGCTGCGACCGGTCGCGTTGTGAATATCGACAATCGCATTGTCGGATTTTCCAATTTTCCCGCCGGCCCCGCACGCTTACCATCGAAACCGCACCTTGCCCAGCGCGCACGGTGGTGGATATCGACCGGATGCGCGTGTCGCGTCGAATGCAGGGTGATGCCGAGTATGTTCGAGAACTTTTTGTCCTTCAGCCGAGGTGGCACACCGTGCCACGTCGACAGCTTCCGGTTGCTGCTGGACATCCGTGTCTCGATCGAGCGCATGCTCGACCAGCGCATGCTGACGACACTCGGGATCTCCTTCTCGCAGGGCAGCGTGCTGGTCCAGCTCGCGGGCGGCGAAACCGTCTCGCAACAGGATCTCGCGAAGGCGCTCGGCTGCGGTACGAGCCGGATCTCGCGACTGGTGCACGATCTGCCCAACCGCGAATGGGTCGTATGCCGTCCGGGCAGCGACGATCGCCGCACGCGCAACCTGTCGCTGACGCCCGCCGGCCTCGCGCTCGCCCGGCAGATCCCGTCGGTCCTCGCCCAGGCCGGGCAGGCCGTGCTCGGCCGCTTGTCCGTCGAGGAACGTCGCGTTCTCGGCGCCTCGCTGGCCCGCATGCTCGACGAAGTGCGGAAGCCTCGCCGTTGACCCTCGCCGGCCTCGATGCGGCCCGTTCATGCCGCCATCGGGACGCCGCGCATTACCGATAGAACCGAAACGAATCACGTCACGTGTCCCAACCTGCCTTGATTGTTTGCCATACCTGCGATGCCGTGCTGAACAAGCCGCGCCTCGCGGGCAAAGCAACCGCGCGCTGCCCGCGCTGCAACGAACGGCTCTACCGCGGCCATGCCGCGCAGCTCGACCGGCTCTGCGCGCTCACGCTCGCGGCACTGATTGCGTTCGCGATCGCCCAATGTTTCCCGATCCTCGACATGAACGTCAGCGGCATGCATGTGCAGACCACGCTGACCGGTGCGCTCGAAGCGCTGTGGCGCCAGGACATGCGGATCGTCGCGGTCATGGTGTTCTGTTCCGCCCTGCTGTTTCCGCTGGTCGAGCTGACCGCGCTGCTCTACCTGCTGGCCCCGCTTCGCGCCGGCCGGATCCCGCCGGCCTTCGACACCGTGTTGCGGGCGATCCAGCTCGTCCGCCCGTGGGGCATGATCGAGGTGTTCATGCTCGGCATTCTCGTCACGATCGTGAAGATGGTGAGCCTCGCACAAGTCGTCCCCGAGGCGGCGCTGTTCGCGTTCGCGACGCTCACACTGCTGCTTGCCGTGGCCGCCGCGTTCGATCCCCGCGCGCTGTGGGACGTGGCCGATGCGCTGCGCGAGCGGGCGGCGGGCGGTCCGGCACGTCGCGCGACCGCACGATGAACATCGTCACAGCTACCCGGGCGGGTGTGACGGGCTGCCACGCGTGCGGCCGCGTACAGCGGCACGCGCAGCCGGGCGCCGGGCACCCGCATGCCACCCCGGCCCGCTGCACGCGCTGCGGCACGGCGCTGCACGCGCGCATCCCGAATGGCCTCGCACGCACGTGGGCGCTGCTGATCGCCGCCGCGATCCTCTATATCCCGGCCAACCTGCTGCCGATGATGCACACGACGTCGATCGTCGGTTCGCAGGACGACACGATCATGAGCGGCGTCGTCTATTTCTGGGCGTCGGGCGAATGGCCGCTCGCCGTCGTCGTGTTCGTCGCGAGCATCCTCGTGCCGATGCTCAAGCTCGGCGTGCTCTTCATCCTCGCTTTCACCGCACAGCGCCGCTCCGCGTGGCGACCGATGCAACGCACCCGGCTCTACCGGATAGTCGAACGGATCGGCCGCTGGTCGATGCTCGACATCTTCGTCGTGACGCTCACCGCCGCACTCGTCCATTTCCGCTCGCTGGCGACGATCACGGCTGGCCCCGGCGCACTCGCGTTCGGTTCGGTCGTGATCCTCACGATGCTCGCGTCGATGCAGTTCGATCCCCGCCTGATCTGGGATCCAGTCGAAACTTCTGGGAAACACCATGACTAGTCCGCAAGGCCCGCAACACGATTCGAATGCGGAACGCCCCGGGAACGGCCACCCGTTCCCGTCCGTCCCCGATCCCGTCATCGCGACACGCGCCGGATGGCTGCCGTCGCTCGTCTGGCTGGTGCCGCTCGTCGCCGCGCTGATCGGTATCGGGCTGGTCGTCAAGTCGGTGCTCGAGCGCGGGCCCGAGATCACGATCAGCTTTCGCAACGCCGATGGCCTCGAACCCGGCAAGACGCGGGTGAAATACAAGGATGTCGAAATCGGCACCGTCAAGACGATCAAGCTTGCCAAGGACTTGTCGCACGTGCTGGTCGACGTCCAGCTCACCAAGGACGCCGACACCTTCGCCGTGAAGGATTCGCGGTTCTGGGTCGTGCGGCCGCGGGTCGGTGCAAGCGGCGTGTCGGGCCTCGGCACGCTGCTGTCCGGCGCGTACATCGGCGTCGACGCCGGGCGCTCGAAGATCGACGCCACCACGTTCATCGGACTCGAGACGCCGCCCGCCGTCACCGGCGACCAGCGCGGCACGCAATACACGTTGCGCGGCGATTCGCTCGGCTCCCTCGATATCGGCTCGCCCGTCTACTACCGGCGCGTGCAGGTCGGGCAAGTCGTCGGATTCTCGCTCGACCCGCTCGGCACGGGCGTCACGTTCACCGTGTTCGTCAACGCGCCGTACGACCAGTATGTCCATGCGAACTCGCGCTGGTGGCAGGCGAGCGGCGTCGATCTGCGGCTCGATTCGAGCGGCCTCAAGCTCAACACGCAATCGCTCGCGACCGTGATTCTCGGCGGTATCGCGTTCCAGGCACCGGTCGACCAGCCGGCCGGCGCCGTTGCCACGCACGATACGGTCTTCGCACTCGGCGCGGACGAAACGCAGGCGATGCGCGATCCGGACGGCGAACGCGTGCCGGTCGTGATGAACTTCAACCAGTCGCTGCGCGGGCTCAGCGTCGGCGCGCCAGTCGACTTCCGCGGCATCGTGCTCGGCGAGGTCACGAATATCGGCATCGACTACGATCCGAAAGCCAAGGGCTTCACGATGCCGGTGACGATGAACATCTACCCCGAGCGCCTCGGCAAGCGCTTCCGCGATACGATCCGCAGCAAGGGCGAACCCGCGCGCCGCGAAATTCTTCAGCGACTCGTCGAACACGGCCTGCGCGGCCAGTTGCGCACGGGCAACCTGCTGACGAGCCAGTTGTACGTCGCGCTCGACTTCTTCCCGACCGCCTCGGCCGTGAAACTCGATGTCAATCAGGAGACGATCGAGTTGCCGACCGTGCCGAACACGCTCGACGAGCTGCAAGTGCAGGTCGCCGACATCGCGAAGAAACTCGACAAGGTGCCGTTCGACCAGATCGGCAACAACCTGAACAGCACGCTCGCGAACGCCAACAAGCTGTTCCAGCAGCTCGACACGCAGGTCGCGCCGGAAGCGCGCGATACGCTGTCGGCCGCGAAGCGGACGTTCACGACCGCCGAAGCCACGCTGCAGCAGGACTCCCCGTTGCAATCGGACGTACGCGGCGCGCTGAAGGAACTGACGCAAACGCTCCGTTCGCTGAACATGCTCGCCGACTATCTCGAACGCCATCCCGAATCGCTGCTGCAAGGCAAGCCTGGAGACAAGCAATGAACGCACGCACGTCACGCCTCGGCCAGCTTCTCGCACGGGCCGGCGCAACCCTTGCCGTGGCCGCGACGCTCGCCGGCTGCGCGTCGCCGCCGGCGCGCTTCTACACGCTCGCCGCCGACGGATCGGCCGCCACGCCCACTGTGCCCAACCCGTCGGCCGATCCGGCGTTCCTGATCCAGGTGCCCGCCGTCGGCGTCCCCGAGCAGGTTGCGAAGAATCAGTTCGTCGTACAGAAAAGCATCGGCCAAGTTGCCGTGCTCGAGCAGGAACGCTGGGCGTCGGCGCCGGCCGACGAGATTCGCAGTGCGCTTTCGTCGGCGCTGACGCATCAGCTCGATACGATCGACGTCGCCCATTCGGCCTACCCGCCCGGCGTACCGGTATACCGCGTCAGCGTGGACGTACAGCGGTTCGAATCGTGGCCGGGCCAGCGCGCCGTGCTCGATGCCGTCTGGAGTGTGCGCTCGCTCTCCAGCCAGCGCGTCACGACCTGCCACACCCACGCGGCCGTACCGGTGAGCGCGGGCTACGACGCGCTCGTGACCGGGCACCGCCAGGCGATCGGTCAGCTTGCGACCGAGATTGCCGGCACGGTACGCGCGATGGCGACCGTGCAGCGCATCGCCAAAAACGTCGATACGGTGTCGCCGGCCATGCACTGCCCTTCCGTGCCGGAACATTCGTGACGCCCGCCGGCACCGCGCCAGTGCTGGAGTGGTGCCGGCAAACGGCGGGGGGCCGCGTGTGCGTAGCCCTGGACGAACGCCAGGCCGCGTGTCGCGACTCGATTCGTTGAAGAGATTGGCTGATCGACTGGCGGCTGATCGATAGAAGCAGTCGCGGACAGAAGCGGTCGCGGTCGGGGAACGATGCAGGTAGGCAACAGGCGTCCATCGGATGCCATCGGGCGCATGCCACGCATGCGCGCCTTCCGACAGCGACGATACGCGCCGCTTTCACTCCATCGCGGGATGACGATGACGATGACGCGTCACGCATCACGCTCGCCAAGTATCCGCTGGAGCAACCGTGCGAGGAACATCCGCTCCTCCGCCGTCAACGGCCCCAGGGCGACGGCCTCTGCTGCGGCGATGACGGCCGGGACACGCTCCGCGATTGCCTTACCTGCCGGCGTGAGCGTCAGCACCAGTGCCCGGCGATCCCGGACATCCCGGCATCGCACGATCAGCGCGCGACGTTCGAGATCCTGCGCTAGACGTGTGAGGCGGCTGGTCCCGTAGCCGAGCACGCTCGCGAGCCGCTGGCACGACATCGCGCCGCCGCAAGCGAGCTGAACCAGCGCACGCCCTTGCGAGAACCGGATACCGAGCGCCGCCAGCATGGTCTGGTCCAGCACGCGCTTGATCGCGAGCTGCGCGCCCAGCATCGTGCGAAATCCGTCTGCCTCGCGCGATGCGTCACCCAGGCCGGAGCATGCGAGCGGGTCGGGCACGTGCTGCATTACCGCGGGTTCAGAACGACAGGTGCGTCTGACCGGTAGCCGCCGCCGAGCGCCTTCGTCAACGCGATGTCCTGGCCGATTCGCCGGCCGTCGATCTCGAGCAGCGCAATCCGTTCCTGAATGACGGCCTGCGTCGCCTCGACCGCGGTCAACTGGCTCGCCAGCCCGCGCTGGTAGTGGGCCTCGGCGCTGTCCTGGGTGAACGTCACCGCGCGGATCTTCCCGGTTTGCAGGGCCGCCTCGGCGTCGAGATCCTGCAGCCGGCTGCCGCTCGTGGCCACGTCGCGCACGGCGTTCAGCACCGCCTGGTTGTACTGCAGGATCAGCAGGTTGCTCGCGGTGCGGGCGTTGCCGAGGTTCGCGTTGAGCCGCCCCCCGTCGAAGATCGGCAGGGTCAGGCCGGGCACCAGGTTGATCTGCTGGCTGGCATGCGTGAACAGGTCGGCCAGATGCAACGCATTGACGCCGAAGAATGCCTTGATGTCGAAGCTCGGATAGAACGCGGCCTTGGCTGCGTCGATCTTGTCGAACGACGCTTCGACGTACCAGCGCAGCGCCTGCAGATCCGGACGGCGCGCCAGCAGTTCGTACGACAGCGTCGCAGGCAACGCGGACGGCGGCGCCGGCAACGGCACGGGCCGGATCTCCGCGAGATCGTCCGGTCCCGCGCCGATCAGCGCGCGCAGGGCTTCGCGCTGTTGCGTGATGCGCCCCCGGGCGGCCACGATCTGCCGTGCCGTCGCCAGCTGCTGCGCACGGGCAACCTCGGTCTGCGTCTGCGGCTCGAGCCCCCGCGCCGCTCGCGCGGCGTGCGCATTCAGCGAAAACGTCGCGACGTCCTGCAACTGCTCCAGCAGCTCGATGAGGCGATAGGTGGTCTGGATGCCGTAGTAAAGCTGCACCACGTCCGCGGAGAGCTCCAGTTCGACGGCCGAAGTCTCGACCACCCGCGCGTTGTGCACGCCCAGCGCAGCCGCCACCTGCGCGCGCTCCTTGCCCCAGATATCGATATCGAGGCTCGCGCCGAGACCGACGATGCCTTCCGTGTACCACGGCCCGGTTGCGCCAATGAGCGGTTCATTGCCTGAATAGGCGCCCAGGAAGCCGTTGCCCGACACGCGCTCGCGGTCCACCGAGGCCAGCGCCCCCACCTGCAGGCCGGTGCCCGATTTCACGAGGTCGACGTCGGCCTTGGCCTGCGACACGCGCGTCCGCGCGATCGCCATCGTCGGAGAATCGGCCAGCGCACGCCCGACCAGCGCGTCCAGTTGCGGATCGCCGTAGCGTGTCCACCAGCGCGCCGACGGCCAGCCGTCCTTCGCCAGATGGATGTCGTCGGCCACGCGGATGCGTTCGGCGTCGAGCGCCGCCGCCGGCTTCACGTCATGACGAATCAACGCACAGGCGGACAGGCCGCACAGCAACACCGCGACGGAGATACGGCGCAACGATGAACGGAAAGGGCGAATCAACGAATCAGTCATGCTTGCGAAGCTCGAGAAGTCAATACTGGACCGGCGGGTTCCGGCGCCCATGCGGGCAGGCCCGAGATCTGGCTGGCCAGGCTGTCGGCCCGAGTCATCAGCCGGTCATACGCGGCCCGCAGCGCATCGGTCGGTCGGGCCGCAAGATCCGCCGCGCAGCATTCGGCCAGCGTATCGAGCGACGCGCGCGGCGGCGCGCCCACCGTCAGCGGATGCGCGGCCAGCGCGTCCGCATAGTCGTCGAGGAGCGCGGCCAGCTCGTGCTGAAAGGCGGTTGCCGCAGTCGCGGTGCGCGTCGGCCACGACGCACGTCGCTCCGCGCCGAACGCATCGACCGCGAGCAGGATTTCCCGGGCCCGGGCCAACAGCGCCTGCATGCGCAAGGTCAGGCCTTCGTGCTCGCCGTCCGCCATCTGCCATCCCGGCTCGAGCGCGACGCGCGCCGACATCGCCTCGCTGTCGCCCAACTCGCTCCAGAGCGCGACGGGCACCGGCTGCACCGGCTCCGCACGGAGATGCTCGCCGATCCGGCGCACCAGCCGCGCGGCGCGCTGGCGCAACGCTTCGCCTTCCGCCTCGGGCCACAGGCACGCATGGACGACCGTCGACACGACGACACCGAGCAGGATCCCGATCATCCGGTCGCGGATTTCGGTGAGGTCGGTGGTCGGGCCGAATTTCTCCAGCAAGGCCAGCGCGAACGTAAACACGATCTGCGTGCCGGCATAGCTGATGCGTTCCGACCCGGCGGACACCCACGCGCCCAGCGCAACCACCGGCAACGTCATCATCAACAGGCCGACGATGTCGTCGAGATGCGGCACGACCCACACGACCATCGCGAGCGCCAGTGCGCTGCCGACCGCCGCGCCGCCGATCCGGAGCGCCGCGCGCTGGGTCGTGGCGCCGAGGCTCGGCTGCGCAACGATCAGGCAGCTCAGCATCATCGTATGAATGCCCGGCCAATCGGTCGCGACATAGAAGACGTAGCTGAGCAGCGCGGCCATCAGCGTCTTCAACGCGAACTGCACGTAGGCGGGATTGGTCAACGCGTCCGGAACCAGCAGGCGCGCCTTCTCGGCCGGGGACGGGGTGGCCGGCGGTGCGGCGGATCGATCCGCGAACGCCAGCAACGCGTCGCGCATGTCCGCCAGCGCGCCGGGCAAGCCGTCCGTCGGCAAGTCGACCAGCGACGGCGGCGCGACGAATCGCGTGCCCGTTTCGATCGCGTCGCCGAGACCACGGCATGCGTCGCGCAGTGCGCGTATCGCGTCTGCCGCCGTGCCGGCCGCAGTGTCCGGCAGATGGCCGGCCGCCGCGTACAGGCGGGACACCGTCGCCACCCGCGCGAGGTGCAGCGCCTGATTCGCGCGATACGACGCATCCCGCATCGTCGCAAAGCGCAGCAGTTTCTGGAGCGTCAGCGCACCGGCCTGGATCTCGCGCGCGCCCGGCCCGCCAGCCGCCGATGCGCGATGGTCGAGCCGTGCCAGCGCCGCATCGATCGCAGTCAGCTGGCCGCGCATGGCCGCTTCGAGCTGACGCACCGGCTCCGCGGGCAGGAACAGCGTATTGATCGCGAGCGTCACCGCGATCGCGTAGTTGACCGCGACCCACACCCACAACGTGGTACGCACCAGCAGTTCGGCCTGGTCGGTTCGATCGACGAACGTCTGCACGTAAATGACGACGATCGCGACGATGAAGAACACGACCCCGATCTTCGCCACCCGCATCATGTAGACGCTGAACAGGAACAGCGCGCTCGCGAGCAGAATCCGCAGCAACGGATAGTCGTAGGTGAACTTGAGCACGAGGATCGCGCTGCCGACCGCCACGGTCGAGCCGATCACGAACAGCACGCCGATCAGCCGCGTCACCACCACGTTCGCCTGCGTCACGTAGAACACGACGATCAGCGACAGCGCCAGGAGCGGCACCTGCAACGCCATCGACGCGACGATGACGAGCGCGCTTGCGAGCACGCAGCGCAGTGTCACGTTCAAGCGCCCCGGGTACGGCCGGATTTCGCCGCCGATGAAGCGGGCGAAGCGCTGCAGGCGGCTTGCGGCGGGATGCCCGGCGCTCATGTCACGCTCACCGTGCCGCATCGCGCACGGCGGCACCCGGCCGCAGCGTGGCCACCGCCGAGGTGCCGATCCGGAACGTCTCCGGGTCCGGGTTCCGCACCGCGATCTTCACCGGGAAACGCTGCGAGACGTGTACCCAGTTGATGCTGCGCGCCACGCGCGGCAACCCCTCCAGCACTACGCCGCCGTCGTCGGGCAATACCCCGTAGCTGATCGAATCGATCGTGCCGTCGAAGTGCCTGCCCGTGTCGCTCATCAGGTAGACGGTGGCCGGCATGCCCGCGCGCACGTCTTTCAGGTCGGTCTCGCGGAAATTGGCGATCACGTACCAGTGACGCGTATCGATCAGCGTGAAGACCGGCTTGAGCGCGGACGCGAACTGGCCGACCGTCGTGCGCAACGCAGCCACCCGGCCGTCGAACGGTGCGCGCACTTCGGTGAACTCGAGGTTCAGCTCCGCGAGGGCGATCTGCGCGTCGACTTCCGCGCGCTGCGCCACCAGCGCATCCACGCCGCTCACCGCCGCGGCCGCCTGCTGGGCCTGCAGCATCGCCGCGTTCAGCTCCGCCTGCGCCGCCCGTTGCGCGGTGCGTGCCCGATCGACGTCTTCCGCCGACGTATAGCCGTGCGCGAGCAGCGGCTCCACGCGATGCAGCGTATCCGTCGCCTGGTTGGCCTGCGCGCGCGACCGCTCGACCGCCGCCTTCACGGAATCGGCGTTGTACTGCTGTGCATTGACCGAGCGCTGCGTCAGCGCAATCTGCCGGTCGAGCGTGACCCGCCGGGCACGTGCCTGATCCAGCGCGTCCTGGTAGGGCCGCGGATCGATCCGGAACAGCAGGTCGCCACGCTTGACCGGCTGGTTGTCGCGTACCGGCATCTCGACGATCTTGCCGTTCACTTCCGGCACGACGTTGATCGTGTCGGCGTAGACATAGGCGTCGTCGGTCGTCGGCGCATGCTCGAGACGCCACAGGACGACGCCGAGCAACACCAGCGCGGCCACCACGATGAGCCAGGTAACGATGGACTTTTTGCGCGATGCGCCGGAAGCGTCGGACATAACGGTACGCGTGATCAGTGAGGAAAGAAGAGCAGCCAGAACGCCATCGCGAACACCGCGGCCAGTGCGGGGTAGCCGATCGCCACCGGCGCGAGCAGATCGCGCTTGCCGCACTTGCCCAGCACGACGTGGACAACCACGGTGCCCAGCACACCGCCGACGATGCAGAACAGCCAATCCGGAAAAGACGCGCCGAATACGGCAACCGACGGCGCGGGCGCGCATCCTTCGAGCAACAGGCTTGCCGCAATCGAAACGATGGTCAGGGCGGTGGACGAACGCATCTGCAAGGTACTCACGACAACGGGCAGGGACGGCATGACGGGATGCCGGCGAATGGATTCATGGATTGAACGAACAGGGCGCGAGAACGCGCGGGCGGGTTGCCGCGACAGCCGGACGCGGGTTCCGCCGCGTGGCGGAACACCTGTCGGGCCGGGATCCGGCACCGCGCGGCCCGATCTCCGATGTTAGAGGGCGGGGCGCGGCCGGAGAATCGTGAAATCGCACAACGAAACTGTGAAAATTTCCAATGCCGATCCGCGTCGGCCTGTGCCGTGCCGCCGGTCGAGCCCGGCGAAAACGCCGCCGGGGTGCGTCCTCGGCACCCCGACGGCGCGCGCGCCGGCCTAGAACGTATGACGAAGGCCGACCACCGTACCGACGGTCGTACCGGCGCCCTCGTGCAGCGCGCCGTTGATCGCGAGCCCGGTATTCATCAGGCCGTGGTTGTGAACCACGCCGACCTGCCCGTAAACCGTCGTCGCTTTCGACAGGAAGTACCGCAGCCCGATCGCGGTCAGCACCGAGTGGTTGCCGGTATCGTTGCCGTCGCTCGTCACCCATGCGCCCGCATCGGCTTCGACGGCAGGCGTGATGGTGTAGCTTGCGCCGGCGCCGTACACGCGGCTGTCGAACCCGCCGCTCACCTTGTAAAGCGCATAAGAACCCTTGACGGTCAGGCTGCCGAAACTGTATGCCGCGCCGATGGTGCGGCCGGTAAACGGAACCGTGCTGGGAATCGGCGTCCCCGCCGTGCCGCCCGCGTTGCCGTTGTAGAGCGCCGCCGTGACGAGGAACCCGCCTCGCTGATACTTGAGGCTCGCCGAATACTGCCGCCCCGCCTGGAAATCGCCCGCCTTCCCGCCCAGTCCGAACATCGCGCTGCCCTGGAAGCCGGCGATGTCCGGGCTCGTGTACGACACGGCGTTCTGGTTGAACAGCCCCGTCACCAGCACGCTGTCGACATAGATGACGGCGCCGCTGCCGAAATAGGCCACGTCGCGCGGATCGGTGCCGATCAGCGACAGCACGAACGGCGAGTATTGCAGGCCGGCCTTGACCGACCCGAAGCCGCCGCTCAACCCGATCCAGGCCTGACGGCCGAACATGTTGCCGTTCGAATTGCCGAACCCGCCGCTCGGGATGTCGATGCCGCTCTCGAGGACGAACGTGGCCTTCATCCCGCCGCCCAGATCCTCCACGCCCCGCAAGCCGAATCGCGATGCCGACGCGGCACCGTCGACCATCGCGAACTTGTGACCGTCGTTCGCGCCGGTCGCCGGATTCAGCGACTTGTTCGTGTAGAGCACGGCGGCATCGAGCACGCCGTAGAGCGTGACGCTGCTTTGCGCATGCGCCATGCCGGACGTCGCGCCCAGCGACGCAGCAATGGCCAGGCCAAGCGTTCCCTGACGCCATGTCGATTTCATGTCTATCCTCCAACCCAAGATCGTTATTTTCAATGTCGCGTCACGGCTGGATGCCGATCGGCGCTTTCGCTACACGTCACAACAGGTCCGTCACGGCCGGTTCTTGCGCCGCGCGGAGTCTTCCCGATCCGGACGCGTCACGTCCGGCAGAAACAGAACACGCATCGATGCGATCGACGACGCACCTGGCCGTCATCGACGGCATTGCATGTCGAACGGCAGGCAATCGCCGCGGGCCATTCGGCATTCGCTACCGAGGCGATCGAGCCGTCACCGCCCACGCCGACCCGCGCGGGCCAACGTTGCGGCAGCGGCCACGGCAGGCCGATCCGGCCCGATGCCGCACGCGGCTGATGGAGGGAAAGGCGGGCGCAATCGCGCGACGGACGGCCACGCGCACGACGGCGCACGTACGTCAGGAGGCGAACCGCGTCGGGCCCGCAGAGGGGATCGGCAGCAAGCAGGTACAGGTCGATGACGTCTGACCGATCGACGATGCGGTAGGCACAAAGGACTCCTTGACATACTTCCGGTAGGGATCGATTCGACGAAGCACGTTTGTCGCGACGTCATGCGAAACGATGATGACCGTATCGCAGCGCCGGATCGACGTGGACTGAATGCAAGACTAAAAGCAGGCCGGGGGGATGTGCCCCCCTCCAAAGGGGAGGCCGGAGTCTGACGACGGGGGGGGCGCGATGCGACTCCCCCCCTACCGTGGGAAAACCCTCATCGCAGTGGTGGCGACTATCATTAACATGATGTGGTGCATTCCGGACTATCCCCCATGAACTTGCCGTCCGAATCCGATGAGCCTCTCTGGAATCTCTCGCTGATACAGACAAAAATGGCGCCGCCGCGCCCGCCCCGGTTCCGTGTCGCGCGGCGGACGCTGTCGAAGAAACTGGCCGCGGCGGCCGAGCACGCGGTCACCCTCGTGATCGCGCCGGCAGGGTTCGGCAAGACCACGACGTTGTCCGAATGGTGCGAAGTACTGCGCACCCGGCATCAGCTCGTCGCGTGGCTGAGCCTCGACCAGGAGGACGACAATCCCGACCAGCTCGGCGCCTACCTCGTGGCTGCGTTGAACCACGGCACGGGCGGCATCGGTCAGCAGGCCGAAAAGCTGCTGCGCAACGATCCGATGACGCCCGGCAAGACCGTGATCTCCGTGCTGCTCAACGAGATCGCCGCGTGCGGCAAGCAGGTCTTTCTGATCCTCGACGACTTCGACCGGCTCACGTCTTCCCCGGTATGTGCGGTGGTGTCGCGCCTGTTGCGCTACGCGCCGGCCAATTTCCACGTGCTGCTCGGCGCGCGCGGCGAGCCGAGGCTGGCGCTTGCCCAGCTCCGGACCCACGGCCAGCTGCTGCGGATCGACGAATCGGACCTGCGCTTCTCCGCGGACGACGCGCAGGCGTTCTTCGCGCGTACCGGCACCGCGCCGCTCGACCGCGGCGCGGTCGAGATGCTGACCGACGCGACCGAAGGATGGATCACGGGCTTGCAGCTCGCGTCGTTGTCGCTGAAGGAAGAAGCGGACGCCACCAAGGTCGCGCGCGATCTCGCCGGCAATCGATTCGGCATCGACGCCTATCTCGACGACGCCGTCCTGTCGCACCTGCCGCGTCCCGTGTATCAGTTTCTGCTGCGGACATCGATCGTCGATCACCTGAGCCCCGGCCTCTGCGACGCCGTCATGGGCGCCGGCGCCCGCAGTTGGGAAAAACTCGACTGGCTCGAGCGTCACAACCTGTTCATCCGCGCGCTCGACGACGAGCGGCAATGGTTTCGTTATCACGCACTGCTATCCGACGCGCTGCGGCGGCGTGCCGCCCGGCAACTGGCCGATGAATTGCCGCGACTTCATCAGCGCGCCAGCCAGTGGTTCGCGGACGCGCGGCAATGGCCGGACGCCGTGCGCCACGCGCTTGCCGCCGGAGACGCGCTGCAGGCCGCGATCTGGGTCGAGAACTGCGCGGCGGCCTTGATGGATCGCAGCGACGTCAACACGTTGCTGAGCCTGATCGGCAAGCTGCCGCGTCAACTGGTGAAGTCGCGGCTGCGCTTGCGACTGGCAAACGCATGGGCGCTCGCGTTCCTGATGCGCATGCCGGAGGCCGGCGAGGTGCTGCGGCACGCGCAATCCGACTTTGCGCGCCATCATGACGATCGCACGCGAACGGAAGGCGAACCCGACACGGCGCTGCCGATCGAGATGATTGCCGTGGATGCGGCCATTTCCGGCTTCGACGACGACAGCTACCGGTCGCTCGAGCTGGGGCGCGAAGTCGTCCTCTCGTCGTTGCCTGCGTCCGCGTGGGTCAGGCGGCTCGGGGAAACGGCGCACATCTTCGGCCTGATCTACGACAGCCGCTTCGACGAAGTCGAGCGACTCAGGCAAGGCGCGGCCGCCGTCCCGGCCGACGATCACGACTTCATCTACGCCAACGTCTACCGCGAATGCATGTTCGGGCTGAACCTGCTGGTGAACGGCCGCCTGCCGGAAGCGATCACGCTGCTGGAATCGGCGATCGCGCATGCCGAGGCAAACGTGTTCCGCCATTCGGCGGCGGCGGCGGTTCCCGCGGGCTACCTGGCGGCACTCTGCTACGAGCAGAACGATTTGTCCCGCGCGCGGCAACTGATCAACGACCGCTCGGCCATCACGGCGGAAGCCTGCCCGCTCGGCTCCCTGTCGAGCTACTGCCGCACCGCGGCGCGGCTCCATGCGCGCAACGACGACATCGCATCCGCGCTGCTGTGCCTGCAACAGGCAAGCGAAATCGCCGCCTCCCGACACTGGCTGCGCATGCGCGCGTCGTGCGACGCGGAGATCGTCCGGCTGTGCCTGCAACAGGGCTGGGTCGATCGCGCCCGGGAAGCCGCCGACGCTCTGGACGCGCAGATGCCCGAGCAGATCCCGGCGCCGATGGGCAGTTTCATCGAGACGTGGGCAAGCTGGTGCGAGGTCAAGGCACGGCTCGATCTCGCGACAGGCCGGCCTGATCGGGCAGCCGAACGGCTGCGCGAGTTGAGGACCACGCTGTCCCGTGCCGGGATGACTTACCTGGAAGCGCGGATGTCGCTGTTGTACGCCGTGGCGCTCCAGCAGGAACACGCGCACGAAGCGGCGTTGGCCGCGCTGACGGACGCGCTGCGCTATGCGCAGCCGAACGGCATGATCGGCAGCTTCGTCGACGAAGGCGAACCGGTGCTGCGCCTGCTGACGACATTGAACCGCGAAACGTCCGAGCGCGGCGGCATTCAACCGGCCTTCGTCGATCGGCTGCTCGCCGCGTTCGACCCGCGTCGCACCCCGGCCGACGACGGCGACGCGCGCGACGCCCGAAACCTGCTCAGCACGCGTGAGATCGAGATCCTCAATCACATTGCCCGCGGCATGTCGAACAAGGAAATCGGACGTGCGCTGTGCGTCGCCCCCGAGACCATCAAGTGGCATCTGAAGAACATCTTCGAGAAGCTCAAGGTCGGCTCGCGCTTCGAGGCCGTCCAGAGCGCACTCGGCGTGACACCGACCGAGCGCGGCAAGGCCAGGGAAACCCATTCCTGAAACAAACGCAACGCATCGTATTCCTGACGATCAGTCTCGTCATTCCAGGCGTAACCGAACGAACCGGCGTTGCCCGATCGGTTCCGCATATTTCGACACCCAGCCGCTGAACAGCGCTCGCGCCGTTCGGCTTCATCCCCCAGGAAGGAGTTCATCGATGAGTAAGCTCACCACCGCTGCCGGTGCCCCCGTTGCCGACAACCAGGACGTGCAGACCGCCGGTCCTCGCGGCCCCGTGCTGCTGCAGGATCTGTGGCACATGGAGAAACTGGCGCACTTCCATCGCGAAGTCATCCCGGAACGCCGCATGCACGCGAAGGGCTCGGGTGCGTTCGGGATCTTTACCGTGACCGGCGACATCACGCAGTACACCCGCGCCAAGGTGTTTTCGCAGATCGGCAAGCAGACCGACCTGTTCGCCCGCTTCTCGACCGTGGCCGGCGAGCGCGGCGCGGCCGACGCCGAGCGCGACATCCGCGGCTTTGCGGTGAAGATGTACACCGAGGAAGGCAACTGGGACCTGGTGGGCAACAACACGCCCGTATTCTTCTTCCGCGACCCGCTCAAGTTCCCCGACCTGAACCACGCCGTCAAGCGCGACCCGTATACCAACCTGCGCAGCGCCGAGAACAACTGGGATTTCTGGACGGGGCTGCCGGAAGCCCTGCACCAGATCACCATCGTCATGAGCGATCGCGGCATTCCGCGCGGCTACCGTCACATGCACGGCTTCGGTTCGCACACGTACAGCCTCATCAATGCCGCAGGCGCGCGTCACTACGTGAAGTTCCACTGGATCTGCCAGCAGGGCATCGAGAACCTGAGTGACGACGAGGCAGCAGCCGTCGTGGCCAAGGATCGCGAAAGCAGCCAGCGCGACCTGCTCGAAGCCATCGACCGCGGCGACTTCCCGAAGTGGACGCTGTGCGTGCAGATCATGACCGAAGAACAGGCGCAGACCTACCGCTTCCACCCGTTCGACCTGACCAAGGTGTGGAGCAAGAAGGACTTCCCGCTGATCGAGGTCGGCGTGATGGAGCTCAACCGCAACCCCGACAACTATTTCGCCGATGTCGAACAGGCGTCGTTCGCGCCGTCCAACCTCGTGCCCGGCATCGGCCCGTCGCCGGATCGCATGCTGCAGTCGCGCCTGTTCGCGTATGCCGACGCGGCGCGCTACCGCCTGGGCGTGAACCATCACCAGATCCCCGTCAATGCGCCGAAGTGCCCGTATCACGCGTTCCATCGCGACGGCGCGATGCGCGTGGACGGCAACTACGGCCGCACCATCGGCTACGAGCCCAACACCCGCAACGAATGGCAGGAGCAACCGGCATTCGCCGAGCCAATCGAGAAGCTTTACGGCGATGCCAATCACTGGAATTTCCGTGAAGACGATGACGACTACTTCACGCAGCCGGGCGATCTGTTCCGCTTGATGACGCCCGAAAAGCAGCAGCTGCTGTTTGCGAACACGGCGCGCAACATCCACGGTGTATCGCAACCCATCATCGACAAGCACATCGAGCACTGCACCAAAGCCGACCCTGCGTACGGTGCCGGCGTCAAGGCCGCGCTGGATGCGCTGAAGGCCGGCACGCTGTAAATCATCCGCGCTCGCCCCCGTGCGGCTCGCGTCCACGGGGGCGTGCTCGACGGTGCGTTGCCGCGATCGAGCGAGCGGGTCCCGCCGGCCGGCGACGGTTCGCGCGATACCGCACCGGCAACGATGCCGACGTGTTTTATTCAAGGGAGCAATGGCGATGTTTGAAGCAATCAAAAAACGAACCGGTATTTCAAGAATCTTTTGCGGCTCCGTGCTGCTGGCCGGCTTGCTGGCCTCGACCGCGGCCTGTTCCGATCAGTCCGGCGCACCGGCTGCGACCGCTGCGCCTTCCACGGCTGCCGTGTCGGCCACGACCGCGAGTCAGCCGGCCGCTCATCCCCGGACGATCGTGTTCATTCACGGCATGTTCATGACGCCCAAGGCGTGGGACAACTGGCAGGCCTATTTCCAGAAGCTCGGTTATCACACCATCGCGCCCGCGTGGCCGCTGCATGACGGCACGCTCGAGCAGCAACGCTCGCCGGAAGCCCAGGCTGCGCTGGGCAAGCTGACGCTGGACGAGGTGATCGAGCGCTATCGGCAGGTGCTGCGCCAGCTCCCGGAAAAGCCCATCGTGATCGGGCATTCAATGGGCGGACTGGTCGCGCAGAAGCTGTTGTCGGAGGGATTGGCCGCCAAGGCCGTGGCCATCGATTCGGCGCCGGCGTCGGGCCTGATCGTCGCGAAATGGTCGTTCATCAAGAGCAACTGGCCCGTGATCAGCCCGTTCGCGAATGTCGATGAGCCCTTTGCGCCGACGTTCGATGATTTCCGCTATGCGTTTGCCAATTGCGTGCCGGAAGCCGAAGCGCAGCAGCTTTACCGTGACTACGCGGTGCCCGAGTCGCGCCGCGTCGGGCGCGGCACCAGCAGCAAGGTGGCGGAGATCGATTTCACGAAGCCGCACGGGCCGCTGCTGATGATTGGCGGTGAAGACGATCACATCATCCCCGCCGCGCTCAACCTCAAGAACTTCGAGAAATACAGCGACGCATCGTCGGTCGCGGATTTCCATCAGTTCGACGGGCAATGTCATGTGCTGATCGTGGATCAGAACTGGAAGGACGTGGCCAGCTACGTCAATGGCTGGCTGGACAAGCACTGAATGGAATGAACTTCCGCGCGCGTCGCGCAACGGCGCCGGCACGGCTACGACAGTAGCGTGAACCGGCCGTTGCGCGGCGTTGCCGCACGGTCCCGCAAGGGGTGCATTGGCGGCGAACTGCCGCGACGCAAGCGGCAAATCCTCTGTACCGCCAACCTTTGTTGAATCAGTTCAGCAGCACGACCGCTCCCGGACGTACCATTCAGGCTTCCCGGCGCACCGTCCGATCGTGCAAGGCATTCGTCAGGAGCGAATTCGTATGACCACCGCCATCCCCGAGATCTCGCCGGCCCTGCGCCAGTGGACCGCCAGCGTCGCCGAGAACAACGCCGCATTCGTCGATCGCGTGTACAAGGCCCTGATGATCGTCAAGCCCTGGCTGGATCTCGAAGCTCGACATCGCGCTCAAGCCGCGCAGCGCACACACATGACGGAAACCGACGAACAGGCTGCCGTACACGCCTTGCCCGAGGCTTGAAGCGGTTGCGTTTTCCTTCCCATTCCTGACCAAACCCATTCATCATGGAAAGCTGGACGATCGGTGCGCTTCTCAGCATGACCAACATCCTGATTCACGCGGCGGCGATGGTCCTCCTGGCTGTCGGTGCGCGTCGAATACGCCGCGCCCTCGACATGCAGCACGACACCATTCACGTGCAACTGCGCAAGCTGGTCGGCATCGTCACCTTCATCTGCATCACGCTCGGCACGCTGCATACGCTGGAAGCGGCTCTGTGGGCCGTCGTGCTGGTTCACCTGAACGCGCTCGGCTCGTTCAGCGACGCCCTGTTCTTCTCGCTCGACACGATGGCCACCCGCGGCGCGTCCGGCCTTTCGCTGACCCCGAACTGGCGAATGCTCGGCGCGATCGAGTCATCCGACGGCGTGCTGCTGTTCGGCATGTCCACCGCCTTCCTGTTCGCGGTCATTCAGGCCGACTTCGCAGCGATCGCCCAGTCGCTGCATCGCCCCGCGTCCTCCCGATAGCGGATCGACGGTCGATACCGCGCGGCACGCCGGTATCGGACAACTGACGCAACCCGCGTGCCGCACCGATTGCGCGCCGCGCAATGCGGCCTGTGGCCTGCGCGTTCGGGGGCCCTCCTCGCGACGCCACGCCCTCTTTCAACCTCGAAGCCGCGGATGGCCGAGTGTCGATCCCTCGCCGCACAATTTTCGGGTAGCCTGTCCGACGCACCTTTTGATAACGTTGCCGTTTCCGGGGCCGATGGACGCCACAAGCAGTCGCGCCGCCGCATAAAAAAATCGTTGTCCAGTTTTCGGTTGTGATGCGAGCGACGGGAAACCCATACTTTCCCCCCGCCCAACCGAGAAACGCATCATGACTTTTTCCCAGCTCCATCAACAAGCCGAACCGCTGTTGCTCGCCAACGTCTGGGATGCCGCCAGCGCCCGTGCCGCGGAAACGGCCGGCTACACGGCAATCGGGACGTCCAGCGCCGCCATTGCCGACTCACTGGGCTATGCCGATGGCGAGGGAGTCGGCTTTGACGAACTGAAGGCGTTGGTTGCCCGCATCCGGTCCGTTTCCGGCCTGCCGCTGACCGTTGACGTCGAAGCCGGCTATGGTGCGACGTCCGAGGCTGTCGTCGCCAACCTGCGTGAACTAGCTGCCCTGGGCGTCGTCGGTGTCAACCTGGAGGACAGCGTGGTGCGCGATGGCCAGCGTACGCTGGTGGACGTCGAGCCTTTTGTGCAGCGCCTGCGCGATATTCGTGCGGGCTTGCAGGCTGCCGGCGTTGAACTGTTCCTCAACGTGCGCACCGACACCTATCTGCTGGAGGTCGACCGTGCGCGCGAGGAAACCATCGCACGCGGTCGACGCTATGCCGAAAGCGGGGCGGACGGCCTCTTTGTGCCCGGATTGACCGACGAAGCGGATATCGCTGCAATCGTGGGCGGCGTCCCGCTCCCGCTGAACGTCATGTGCATGCCGACCCTGCCGTCGTTCGGGCGCCTGGCCGCACTGGGCGTCAAGCGCATCAGCATGGGCAATTTCCTGCACCAGCGGGCGCACCACGTGCTGCAGCAGCTGTTTGGCGATGTGCGCGCCGGGCAATCCTTCGATCCGGTGTTCTGCCATGCTGGTCACTGACACCCTGCAAGTCGACGCTTACTACCGCGCCTTGGTCGAGCGCGCGGCGGATCATGTCGGCATCTTCTATGTCGGGGTGAAAACGACGGGCGTGTTCTGCATCGCGACCTGTCGGGCGCGCAAACCCAAACGCGAGAACGTGGTGTTCTACACGGACCTGCGGGAGACGCTCAATGCCGGCTTTCGGCCCTGCAAACTCTGCCGGCCGACCGAGAACGCGCATGCAGCGCCACCGGACGTGGCCGAGGCCATCGACTGGGTACGCGCCCACCCGAAGGAACGCCTGAGCGACGCGCGCCTCAGGCAGCGCGGGCTCAGCCCGGAGCGGATCCGCCGCTGGTTCCAGCAGCACTACGGAATGAGTTTCCAGGCGTTCCAGCGTTCCTTGCGGATCAATACGGCACTGGAGGAACTGAAGGCTGGCCGTCGCACCATCGACGTCGCGCTCGACAGCGGTTACGACTCGCTCAGCGGCTTCGGCTACACCTGCCGGAAACTGACCGGGCGTGCGCCGACCGAGGCCGCGAACGTCATCCTCATCCACCGCTTCACCACGCCCCTGGGGCCGATGTTCGTGTGCGCCACCGAGCAGGGCGTCTGCCTGCTCGAATTCGTCGATCGGCGGATGCTCGAGACTGAATTCAAGGATCTTCAGCGACTTTTGCGAGCGCGCATCCTGACGGGAGAAAACGCGCACACACGCCAGGCCGAGCGTGAGATCGGCGAGTACTTCGCCGGTACGCGCAAGCAGTTCGATCTGACGCTGGACACGCCCGGCAGCCCATTCCAGCAATCGGTATGGCAGGCGTTGCAGGCCGTTCCGTACGGCAGCACGGCCAGTTATGGCGAGCAGGCGGAGAGGCTCGGCAAGCCCCAGTCGGTCCGTGCAGTGGCCGGCGCCAACGGCGCCAATCGCGTGGCGATCGTCATCCCCTGTCATCGGGTATTGGGGAAGGACGGGGCGCTCACCGGCTATGGCGGCGGACTGGCGCGGAAGCAATGGCTCCTCGAACATGAGAAGCGTCATGCATAGCGAGCGTCGGGAGGATGTACAACCCATCAAGGACAAGGTGGCGAATCGCTACCCGCCGTCTCCGAATCCCGAGGCATACTGGATCTCGGTTATTTTGTGAGAGGCATCGTGGTGGCGATGCCGATCTCGCTGCGTCAGCGAACGACGCCCGTCGACAGTCAGGTGCACGCCCACAATGGATCAGGATATTCAGAACATGCTCCGCCGCTATCGCGAGCGAGATATCGACCTGCCTCAGTTGCGCGTGTGGCTTGACGGCGAAAGAACGCGTGTGGGCGCACAAATCCCGCGCGGTGAATGGCTGAAGCTCACGCGCGGAAGCGAGGCGCAAAGCAACGGGGCAATCGCGCGCCTGCTTCCGGCCTGCGTGCACTGTCTCGGTATTGGCGAGCCGAAAGCATTCGAATCACGTCAGGAGTATCGGCAATACGCCGATCGTCATGACGCGGCCGTCGCAAACAGCGTCCTCGCCAACCTTCCTCAGCCTCAGTTCTCTTCCGAAGGACCCGATTCGGCAGGTTCGGTCATGTACTGTCGCTGCACCTGCTGCCGTTCGATCTGGGCATTCGTCGAGCCCGAGAAAGCGGATAACGGTTCGTGGAAGCGAATCATCTAGGCGCGGTATCCCAGCCATCGCCATCCAGGCGCCGTCGCAGCCGTGTATGCTAGTCGCCAGCCAGGCGCCGGGCCTCTGTCGTTTCAGCACGCCTGCGCAAGTCCGCCATTCAGCATTCAAGGAATGAGAGACTGATACCTATGCTCACGGTGCAAAGAAACCGATACTTCTCGGACATCACCGGTTTGATCGTTCTCGTGATCCTTGTGGCGATCCTGTCGATTTTCGTCCCGTCTTCCGACATCCCTCGCCCCCTGTGGGTTCCAATCTACGCTGCGTGGACTGTGTATGCGATTTATATCTGGCGCAAGGTTGAACCGGAAACAAAGCCCTGGCTCTTGATCGGCTTGTATTCGGCAGGTGGCGCGGCTGTGTGGTACGCCGTGACGCGAGCGATCAGTCGCTGGATTTTTGGGGCCGCCGAGCCCGAGCTTTCCAAAGGCTTCGACCTGTTCGTCGCATTGATGTGTTCCCCCGGCCTGACGTTTGTCGCGATCGCCGGCTGGGCGCGTTCACTTGTACGGCGCAAGCAAAGTTGAGGCCGTCGAAGCAATACTCGGCGTCGTACTCCACCAGCAAGCAGTGACCGAAAATGCACACAGCTGACGACGGGCGTCTCGTGATGAAACAGGTGAGAGCGGCCTTCTCCGAACGCATGAGGCCGACGTCGGTCATTCCGGCCGTCTCATCCCACACGAACGACTACGACGACGCGTTGCACTTCTCGAACCTGCGCTGGGATGAGACGACGGCTCACGACTGGACACAATACGCCGACGCCATTTACAGATTGACGCCCGAAGCATTCTGCTACTTTCTACCCGGGATCATCCGCGTTTCGGTCGAAGACAATCAGGTTGCACTGACGGTCATCGAGAGCTTGATGGGGTCGCTGGACAGATCGCCGGTTGCGGAATACTGGGATGACTATTTTCTGCAGCGCTGGCCCAAGCTGACAGACATCGAGTGCGATGCCGTGATCGAGTGGATTGTGTGGCTCAACGGACATCCGCTGTCGCCATTCTCGCAAGACACGATTCTTCGAGCGTGCGAAACCGTGGAACTGGTGAAGCAGCACCGGGCGGTGTAGCCGCTGCATGACGGCGATGGCTCGCGAGGGCGACCTGACGGATCACGGCCGGGACGTGCCGGAGGGCTTCCCCGGCGCTGGCCTCGGTGGCAGACCGGCCGCCGGGCTTGTCCAAAATGCCACCGCATATCAACGGGCGCATCGATCAACGATCGTCCTCCAGCCCTCATCCGCCACGGCTTTCGTGGCTACAGCTCGAGATCACCGTCGGGAATTTTTGAAGACAAGGCTTACTCCGCAAGCCATCTCCCGCGGTTGAACCCCATTAAAAGCAACAGAATCACCCTCAATCCAGATGCAATTAAAACCCCCAGAGAAGCTATATAGATATAAGAAAATCTACATAGCGGCCCAACCTTCTTCACCCCCCTTCCTTTAAGAAACATTCCTATAATTCAGCAAACGGAAATACGACATCGAGGGCCACAAAATGAGCGGCGCGGCAAATCCACTTTTCCGTTTTTCCTTACAGGATTATTCACCTGCCGACCGGTTCGACGCATGGCAGACACAGTATTCGATTGCAGAGTTTTCTTTAACCACGCCGATCGACCCGATCATTGACTACCAATTTATCGGATACACGCTTGGCAACATCTCGGTCGGTAAATGGACCTACCGTCATCCGGGGCGCGCGGCCATTCCGCTCTCGTACACGCTGAACCGTTCGACGGCGTTCATTCGGCGAGACGGGATGGACAACTACTCGTTCAACCTCCGGGACGCGGGAATCGTGCGCGGGGAAATCGATGGAAGGCCGGTGTTCGTACAGCCCGGGGACATCCTCGTCGTCGACCAGGCGCGTCCTTATCACCGTGAAATCCAAGCGGGCGACGCGGTCACGCTGCTGGTCGCGCGTGACTTGCTGCCGAACCTGCCGTCGAGCGTCCACGGCACCCTCTTCAGTGGCGGCATCAGCCAGCTCCTCGATAGTTTTCTGAGGAACCTGCTCGACCAGATCGGCACGCTGTCGCAAGCGGAAACGCTGCATGCCGAGCAGGCGACGCTGAGCCTGGTGAAGGCGATGCTCAGCCCGACCGCTCAAGAGATGTCGAATGCGCACAACGCGTTGCTGTCGACCCTGTACGTGAAGATCAAGGAATACATCCGGCAAAACCTCGAATCACCGGACCTGTCGCCGGATCGAATCTGCAAGGCGATCGGCATCTCGCGCTCGGGTCTGTACCGGTTATTCGAGCAGGACGGCGGTGTCGCGAATTACATCCGCAAACGCCGCCTGCTTGCGATTCACCGCGTGCTGATGTCGCCCGAGCGCTCACGGCACCGGATCGGCGACCTGGCATACCGGTACGGCTTCAACAGCAACACGCAGCTCAGCCGCGCGTTCAGGCTGGAGTTCGGTCACGCACCGAGCGACACGCGCATCGTCGCGGGGAACGCGCAGCATCGCTTGCAACGACACACGGATACCGACTACAACGGCTGGCTCGCGCAGATTCGCTGAACGACGTGGCGAACACCACGCGCGACGGCCCGGCGTGCAGTGCACCGGGCCGGACGGGCATCCTGCCGGGCGGTCAGGCGAACGCTGCCACGGCGGCAGCCGTGTCCTCGAAGATCCGATAGTGGCGGATCACGTTGCCGTCGATTTGTGCCACGACGGCGAAGTCGCTCTTGAAGGTCCGACCCGTCTTGCGCACGCGATGCTGCATGTAGCCGTACGCGAACACATGGTCGGCGGCTTCGGCCCATTGGCGGATCTCGAACTGCTCGGTCTCGAACTGCTCGGCCAGCGTGCCGAGCAGGCGTTCGACACCGGCCTTGCCGACGAAGCGCCCGTAGATCGGCAGGCTCTCGGGGCCCTGCGGCTCGAACACCGTCGCGTCGTCGATGACGGCGAGCGCGCCCGATACGTCACGGGCGCCGACCTTCGAGAAGAACTGTTGCAGCGGATTGAGTGCCATACGAACCTCCATGATCAGTGAATGGCAACGCAGGATTGTCGAGACCGGCCCCCGCCGCAACGCCGGTATGTCGCCATGCCGACGGCCAGGACTCGAACCGCACGAGCGTGCCGTCGACATGCGTCCAGCCGGCCGCGTCGACAGGCGGGAGGTGGCTGCGTGTGATGGTATGAAAGGGGCGGCCGCAACCGTTAGCGCTTTTGTCCCAATGCATCGACGATCCGTTTCTGTGCGCTCGCCCGCACCGCACGCCGTGTGGGTGGGACGCACAGTCAATCCATTGAAACGCGCCGGCTAACCGTTGCGCATCGCACTCGGTACATTTCCCTCCATCGTTGACTTCGCCGCGCGAGCCACCTCGTGCGCGTTGCCGCTTCCCGGGGGAGGTCAGCACCACCCCGCCCGCTTTCTTCATGCCGGTTCGCCAGCCGTCACCATCATGAGTCTCGAACAACTGTCGCCGTTACAGCGCGCCCCGCAGCCCCTCGCGGTAGCCCATGCCACGCTGACGCGTCCGGTCACGCTGCTGTTCGCGACGACGGCGGGATTCGTCGTCGCCAGCGTCTACTACGCGCAGCCGTTGCTCGACACGCTCGCGCACCAGTTCGACATCTCGCGCGCCGCAATCGGCGGCATCATGACGATCACGAGCGTCTGCTACGGGCTCGGCCTCCTGCTCCTCGTTCCGCTCGGCGATCTGTGGGATCGGCGCCGGATGATCCTGATCCAAACGGTCGTCTGCGCGCTCGCGTTGCTGGCAATCGCCACGGCCACGCGCACCTCCGTGCTGTTCGCCGGCATGGCGCTGATCGGCTTTCTGAGCGTCGTCACGCAGGTGCTCGTGTCATTTGCGGCCGGGCTCGCCGAACCGGCGGAACGCGGTCAGGTCGTCGGCACGGTGACGAGCGGCATCGTGCTCGGCATTCTGCTCGCGCGTACGTTCTCGGGCGCGATCGCCGACCTCGCGGGATGGCGCGCGGTGTATTTCACGTCGGCCGGCGTGATGCTGCTGCTTGCTGTCGTCCTGTCGCGCGTCCTCCCGCTTCATCGTCTTCCGGGGGTTGCCGAGCCGTATCCGCGCCTGATCGCGTCGGTCTTTGCACTTTTCGCGCAGGAGCGCGTGCTGCGCGTGCGCGCCTTCATCGCCTTCCTGCATTTCGCGGCCGCGATGACGCTCTGGACGCCGATGGTGCTGCCGCTCAGCGCGCCGCCGCTGTCGCTGTCGCATACGGAGATCGGTCTGTTCGGGCTCGCGGGCGCGGCCGGCGCGCTCGGCGCCGCACGCGCCGGCCGTCTCGCCGATCGCGGCTTGGCGCAATGGACCTCCGGCATCGGGCTCGCGTTGATGCTCGTGTCATGGCTGCCCACGGCGCTCGTGATGCATTCGCTCGCGGCACTCGTCGTGGGCGTCATCGCGTTCGACCTCGGCCTGCAAGCGGTGCACGTGACCAACCAGAGCCTGATCTACGGCGTGCGTCCCGATGCACGCAGCCGCCTGACGGCCGGCTACATGCTGTTCTATGCCGCGGGCTGCGCGTCCGGCTCGATCGCGTCGACCTGCGTGTATGCGCGCTTCGGCTGGGCCGGCGTCTGTACGCTCGGCGCCGCGTTCAGTGCAACCGCGCTGTTGTTCTGGTATGCGACGCTGCGCCCGCGCGCGTGATGTCCAAATGGAATTTATGAAGAGGTGGACTGCCGGGCATCCGATGTGACGTGGCGGTGGGTGCCCTCGATGCGACAACAACGACTTGGGGATGTCGATCGAACATTGTGTAAAAGGCCACCGCGTCCCAATATTGATCCGCCGTTTCTTGCAAGGCGATTCAAATATCATGCTTGATTCGCGGAATCCCGCCTTTTATCACGGTACAAAGACCAGCCCCATGCACATCGACACCGACTTCGAAGCCGCCGCGATCGACCACGTCGCCGATGCCACCACCGGCTCGCCCTTGCGCTTGCGTCTGCGCAGCGACAACGCGGCCGAATTCGCCCAATGGTTCGCCTTCGAGCTGGTCGATGTGCCGTCCGAGGGCATCGACGTACGCATCGAGGGCCTGGCCGGATCCTCCTACCCTAAAGGCTGGGTCGACTACCGCGTCTGCATGCACGCCAACGGCGGCGAGAAGGCGGCCTGGTGCCGCCTGCCAACGAACTTCGATGGCGACGCGCTCGCCTTCCACGCGCCCGGCCCCGCCGCGCGCCTGCGCTTCGCCTATTTCCCGACCTTCGACCGCGTCGCTGAGGACAATCTCGTCGCCCAGGCGACGCAAGCAGGCGCGACGCTGGCGACTCTCGGAGCCTCCGCGCTCGGCGAGCCGATCCGCATGCTCTCGTTCGAGGGCCGTGCACCGCGCTCGCGCCTCTGGTTTATGGCCCGTCAGCATCCTGGCGAATCGCAGGGCGGCTATTGTCTCGAGGGCCTCGTGCAGGCACTGTGCGGCGAGCTGCGTCCCGTCTGGGAGATCGGTGGCCACGCCGTGCACGTCGTCGTCAACGTCAATCCGGACGGTGTGCGCCTGGGCAACCTGCGCACGAACGCGCGCGGCGCCAACCTCAATCGCTGCTGGGACCGCGAGTATCCGGACGCGCCCGAGACGGCCGCCGTGCGCCGGCGCATGCAGGCGCTCGGTCTCGACCTGCTCGTCGACTTCCATGGCGACGAGGTTCTGCCCCACGTCTTCTCGGTGGGCGCTGACGGGAGCCCCGCCTGGACGCCACGCTTGCAGGTCTTGCGCCGCGCGTTCGACGAAGACCTGCTGCGACGCTCCCCCGTCTTCCAGACGGCGCGTGGCTATTCCGTCGACCGACCGGATCATGCGAGCCCGAAGAAGTGCATCCCGTGGGTCGCGGAGCAATTCGACGCGCTGGCGATGACCATCGAGTTGCCGTTCAAGGAGAGCGCTGACCGCCCACGGGACGATGCCGACGCCGCTGCATACGCCCGCACATTCGGACGGGCCGTGCTCGAGACCGCCCTGGCGCTTGCGCCGTCCTTGCGGCCTTAAGGTCCTTCGCGCCTTCCGTGGGGCATATGGGCGCCCCGGTTTGCCGAGCTTTCATTTGCGCGACGGCTTGAAGGTCGGGATTACGGCCATGCGCCCGGACTCTGATTCCGGTACAGGCCGGCTGTCCCTGATGGGATACGCCGGTCAAGATCTCGACAAAATAGCGTGCTCGATGGGATACAGGTCTACATTGATATCGAAGCGACGCACCGAAGACCTGCTGCGCTGCATAACGTCACTGGAGGCCGGAGCAGCGGGACGAGTCCGCAAAGCATGCAATGGACTCCGCTCCTCCCGTTCGCTCGAGAACAAAGTATTTTCCGATAGGCAAAAGGGGAGCTACTCGCGTCTCACGGGCATGTTACTGCCTTGCCTATTGAAATAATCAACGTTTTCTTCCGCATTCAAATATTCATGCCTCGACTTAGCAGCGCTTCACGATACGCACCCCCAAGGATTGGGTCGAACTTCCAGCTTGAAAACAACTTCCTTATTGAATTGCTTGAAAACATGTGCTCCAACGACGCAACAATCAAGCAAGATCGAATTTCCCGATCACCTTGCACATACAAATTTTCCAACCACCTCACCACATCAGCCACATCGCTCCTGGCTATCTTTCCGTCCTCTACAATCGAAACGAACCATCTCCCGAAATCCACCGCCGCAATATATCTTGAAATCAAGAACGACTGGGGATTGTCTGCCTCAACATAATCATTTGAAATGCACAATCCATAGAATTTCAAGAACAATCGCTTGCAATCACCAAACTCCATTGGAGGGACAATTTTCTCCGTGAAACTTCTCTTCGTAAGCTTGGCGTACAGCGACCCGAGCACCTCCGGTTGAGCGCTGTCCATAAATTTCAAAAGCTCACCGCGAGGAACTGATGCCTCGGAATTTTCGTAGAGCATTTCCAGCGCAAGCAACTCGTCGTTCATGATCGCATCACTCTAAATTGGATCACCTGCTCGGGTACGCTCGACCGAGAAGCCAATGACTCACTCGGGTCACCCGCCAGCCGCCGCAGCAGTCATTCCGCCCGGAGCGGCCCCTCCTACTGAAATTGCGCCGCATGGCTCGGCAACCGCACATGCGACGGCACGCCTGACACCACTGCATCTCGTAGGCACTGGCGGCCGTCTAAAAGCAGCGTTCCCGTCAACTGCCCGTTCAGAGCAGCACATGTCGTCCATCTAGCTCCGCACAACAATGAGGTGCCCAAGCATGACCACGTATGCCCGGCATTACAGCGGAACCGGTATCGAGCAGCCGTGCCCCTCCACTTTACGTTCAGAGCGACCGCATCGGCCTGCTGCGCAAGATGATGCATGCGCACAGTAGAAGTAATTCGATGGGGCGAACGCCGCTGCGCGCTGAGCGCATCATGCGCCTGCGGAACTTCCGAACGGAGGCAGCTATGAATCCCATCCCTGTGGGAGTCGACATTGGCAAGATCGTCTTCCAGATCCACTACATTGCGCCGAACAGCTGATAAATCATCAACAAATCGCTCAAGCGAGCGAACTTCCTCGAATATTTCGCCAACCTTGAGTCGTGCATGATCGGCATGGAAGCATGTGACGGCTCGCAGCACTGGGCTCGATCACTCAGCAGGCTCGGGCACCAGGTCCGTCTGATGGCTCCGCGCTTTGCCAAAGCATTCAACATCGGCAACAAGAACGATGCTGCGGACGCACGGGCAATCTGGCTGGCAGTGCAGCAGCCTCGCAATAAGATCGCGGTGAAGGGCGAGGCGCAACAAGCCGTGCTGGCCTTACATCCGCTGCGCCAGCAGCTCGTGAAGTTCCGCACCTCCCAGATCAACTGCATCCGTAGACTCTTGGGCGAATACGGCGAAGTCATGCCGGCGGGTCGGCGCGCCTTCGACGCGAATATCGCAGCCGTTCTCGATCGAGTCGGCGACCACGTCGCAGCACCGCTGATCGATACCCTCCAGGAGCAGTGCGCAGCCTTGACACACCTGGACGAGCCAATCACGCACATCGGGCAACGGCTTAAGCAGTGGATGAGCACCGACTTGAGCGCGCAAGCCATCGGCGCGATCCCGGGTGTCGGTCTGCTGACCGCCACCGCCGCAGTTGCCACGATCAGCGACGCGAAAGCATTCAAGTTCGGTCGCGAGTTTGCGGCATCCATTGGCCTGTTGCCCAGGCAAGTCGGCTCGGGTGGAAGGACAACGCTGCTGGGGATCAGCAAACGTAGCGACGCTTATCTACGTACGCTGCTCGTGCATTGCGCGAGCGTCATCAGCGTGCAACTTCGATCCAAACACCCCTGGGTTGAACAGCTGCTGAAGCGACGGCCTTACAACGTCGCGGTTGTCGCACTGGCCAACAAGCTTGCGCGCGTAATCTGGGCAGTGCACGCTCGCGGCAGACCGTATCTACAAGACTTTGTCAGCACAAAGCCGGCATAGCCCGACCTTAAACGTCAACGACAGAGGCGTGAAGTTCATCCGATCGCTCGGAGCAACAGAAGGAGATGACAGGACAGGTTGGACCGTGACTCGTTAAACCTGACTGTGCATTGGCGCTCATAGCGCGATAATTCGACCAGGCGCGAGCTCACGGCGTCTCGACACATCTGAAAATTCATCTTGACCGCTTCCGCCCCATTACGGTCAGACAGTCAACACGGAATCATCGGCCTTTGGAAATCACGTCGACCATGTATTTATTCAGATCGCGAAAATCCTGAACGGTCCAGGAGTGCGGCGCCAGCCTTACGCCGTTCTCCTTCAAAGTTCTCGGAATCAGGTCCCCGTTCGGACGGAGTATTACCGACGAAACAATGACGCCTGGATAATCATGGAGTCGCTTTTTGAACGCGGCAGTTGTGAGGTCAGGCGTGGCAGGATTGCTTTTCTTGGCCAATGGCCCGGTGCCCTTGATGTCTGCGCCATGGCACATAGCGCATCTCTGTATATAGAGATTTTTACCATTGATGTCTTGCGATAAGGCTAGTGAAGGTTGAGTCAACACCAACGCTCCTAGCGAAGCGATGAAAAATTCACTTATTTTCATTGGTCTTGCCGTATCGCGCAGATTGCCGGGTCGAGAAGTATAAACCCGCAATCGCCGAATGGACGTCCCTGGCCGACTGCAGACAGTGTGGTCAGTCATTGATTCCAGGGTCGGCTTGCCCCAAGGGCCGTGGTCGGCAAAGATAGCTTGCTAAATCACGGCGTTCATATAAGTACGCATTCTCTGCATCCGATTTCCCACTGGCGAATCAAGTTTCGAGGACTGATGCGGGTTACGTGACCCACAGCGCACACGAACCGGTCCTTTTCCTTCAACCCACGAAAGGTCGAATCCGGGCCAGTCAAGTCGTGCTTTTCGGCTGCGGCGCGTAGAGCGCGACTACAAGGTACCAGGCATGCAACGGGCTTGCCTTCCAGTTCGAGTGATGCCGCCATCACAAACTAAAGACGTCCCGCGTATCGCGCTGATCACCGTAGGTGTTCATCTCACACCCCTCCTCGAAGACCTCTGGAGGAACGGAGAAGACTTGGACCAGATCAATGGAATCTCATCGTATTCAAGTCAGGGACGGCCCGACGTTGGGAGACTCGAAAACAGAACCGCGCCGCACGATGTCTTGTGTCCGTGGAACGCTGCATTCGCCCCCTCGACCTTGAAACTCCCATCGCCGTCAGCGATAACGACTTCGCCATGCTCAGGACATACGCAACGGTCACCGATACGCCCAACCGCACGCCCCATCACTTTGCTGTTCGGCGCGCCTGTTTCTACGGTTCCACCATGGCTATGCCGATCACCAACTCGAATAATCCCGCGCATGTTTTCGATACTCCTGAATGACGTCTATTTCGTCAGGATCGTGTCCATACATTCGCCGATAGAGGTCGAGCATTGTGTAATCGTCATTTTGCTCAGACGTGTGACACGCCCAAGCGTCGTTCTGGTCGTACGGGGGACGCAATCCTTTATACAACCCCATACCGATCAACACGACGCCTCCGGCAACCACGGCGAAAGGGACGGCGACACAACAATGAAATACCCACTCTATCCGGCCGATTGGCGTGAAGCTGACAACAAGAACAAATAAAGGGCCGAAATAAATCCCGCCTCCGATCGCAGCCACACCGCCAATCAACGAGTTCCGGTGACGACGCAGTCCACGAGTATTCAACGCACCGTCCCCCATAACACCTCAAGCTACACTAGTACGAGAAGCCTTGACCGCGCCATGCCGGGTAGTCGCCATCGAACCGCTTGCCCCACCACGGCAAATACGCGTCACCCTCACCAGCCGCTCGAAACCAGTTCTGGTCGGGGTCAATCGGTGTCAGCTTGCTCGGCGGCTTTACAACGAGCGCGACTGGATGGTCCGGATCTGTTGTACCGGCAACCAGCGTATCGCCGCCCAAGTGATTCGCGCGACCAATCGCCAACGCAATATCGGTAAGCGCCGAACCTGCGCCCATGTCACCCAGTACCGCGGCGGTATTGAATGTCTGCTTCATGTGGTCGTATTCAGGCAAACTCTCGGTCAGTGATTGGGACAATGATGCAAGGCGAGCCGACGCAGCATCGCCGCCCTGACCGGCATCGTGCACAATAAATTTGAGATCCGTGACACCGATTCCTGCATTCTTGGTCGCTTGCTCAATTGTTGCTTTCCAAGCTTGCACGGCACGCGAAGCGCCCACCTTCGCTTCAAACTCGCTTGCATCTCCAACTGCCGGGCGCGCAATCCACGCAAGCGGCTCACGCTCGGTTTTGAATTCCGGCCCAGTCAGAATGAGGAGCACCAAGTTCTCATTCATCTGCTCGTCTTTCGGCGGGAAGCTCGGCGCATCCCAGCTCATCACCCAAGCGCTCTTATCCGGATGATCTCGCAGATAGTCAAGCGCGGCACTCAAAGAAGTGAAGCTGGCATTCGGGCCACCCTGAGTAACTTGCACATCCGGAGGGGTATTTTTGCTCCATAAATCTTTGAACTCGGAGTTTCCGATATTAAATTCTGCAACAACACGCTCTCTAATATAGTCGTGAACTTGCACCTTATTTAATCGATCTGACACGGCAATTCCGACGCGTATGCCTGCCAGCTCCCTCCACATTTTCTTACTGTCTGGCTTCACCGTGTAGAAGTAATCCGGATTCGTCACATACTTTTCCCCAAATAACAAGACCATCTGATCGATGTATTTTTCAAAAAAACCTTCGACCGTTTCCTGTCCGCCGTTCCCATCAGCAACGATAGCGACAGGTTGAAGCGTACTAAAACTCTTTGGGTCCGTTCGCACCATGTCATCGTTTTTGTTCGGCTTTGCCAGACCCATGGTCCATAGCAGTTGCCACTCCGTCGGATAGTCGCGTCGCTGGAGCGGGTTAAGCCATGCCAGTCCGACCACCTGCGCCATAAAGGGCTTATCGGACGATGCGGGTACTCCAGAGATAACTGCTGGCGCCGTCGCCCCGATCTCGGGAACACGGTTCTTCCACCAAGCCGTCGTGAATGCCAGCATCATCGCGGCAACCAGCAACGGGAGCAGGACATAACGCTTCATCAACGATTCCGATGTGAGTGCTTCGGGTTGTGGTGCATTCGCGTGGTGCGACCAAATAAAAGTGGCAATCGCCACAACAATAAAGGTGAGAGCACTGATCATCAACCTTTTTCGCCACGTAAGAATCATCGCCCCCCTTAGAAATAGCCGTCTAGGATCATCCAGCCGTCACGCTCGTCAATAATTTTGTTTGACATCCTGGCCTCACCATCATGCGAAATCCACGTCCCCAACTTTTGCTTTCTCATGACGCCGTCCAAGAAGTACTCACCGTACTTTTGGCTTGGGTCGCTTTTCGCCAAACTCGCGTTAAATCTCCAATCAGCTTGGACGCGAAGAGTAGCCCAATCGTCATCCGACAATTTACAAACGCCAACTGCCACATCATACGCAAGCGCCTTCTCCGCATGCTTCGGATTGGTCATCGTGGTTGAGTGGTTGGTCGGGTTATTTTCCTCAGTCCCCTTCAGGTAGTCGGTCAGGATCTGCTGGTTCAGCGGCGCCAATCCACCTTGCTGTTGCGGGTCTTGCCACCCCGGCTCTTCCGTTTTCACCCGACCATCCTTATCCATAAAGCCCGTTGCGTTCAGTCGGCGAATCCGTTGCCGCACGATCGCATGATCTTCGTAGCGTTGCTCAGCCTCGGATTTCGCATCACCAAGCGCAGGGGCCTTCCCATTGTAGTTATCGAGTGCGTCGCCCGGCTTGCGGTCTTCAGGTTTTTTGGCCTGGCGAGCCGACGCGGGAGGATCGTAATACTCGTTGAAGTCGCTGACCGCATTCGGACCGTCCATTGTTTTGCATGCCTTACCGCCATATTGAATTGCCTGTGGTTTGAACGGCTCATCGAGCTTCGGCGCACTGATCGTCACCGACCAACCTTTCGGCGGATCGCCATTAACCTTGGTTTTGACGAATCTCAGCAGGGAAAACACCCCTGACCCGAGAACAAAGGTCGATAGAATGTTCGCTCTCTCGATGTTGGAATTGGCCGCCAACATGGTTCGCCGGAAACTAAATTTCGTGACCGGCGAGGGGGGGTACCAAAAACCGGGGGTCGCACCTTTCCCGTATCGCCAGTCGTCCTCCCAATACCGATAGACTGTTCGAGGACCAGGCGGCAGGCCCACGTAATAGCCGGAAGCGAAAACTCGCTGGGTCAGTACGTTCCCCACGCCAATATCTCGCAGTTCCCCGTCGCTCAGTCCACGCCACCCCATGCCCTGGACGGTCACCGCCGAAATTACCTGATCGTGCGGGCAGCAGTACAAGGTTACCCGGCCGTAGGTAGACCCGTTTAGCCCATGATGCTGGCGGTCCAATGCAGCCTGAAAAGGCTTGCCGCCACTCGGTGACGGGCGCGTATTCGCCATATGCTTGTCGATATACGCCGCATCCATGTCGAATGGCCGACGCTCGTGGATGATGCTGAGGAAGTTTCCCAATGTCGTGATGCGAGCCTGATAGGTTTCGCGCCCGCGTCTACCGTCCTTGTCGAGCGTGCCGCGCTGTGTCCATGAGTCGGCAGCGCGTCCACCAAAATCATCCGTCATGACGCTGTATGGCGGATTCGCCAGCACATACGTATCGGCTACACAGCGCCCAGTCTTTCCATTGACGTCGCTCACGTTCTGTAGCTGATCGCCGAGAAATGCGGCCAGTAGACCAACCATGTTGCCCTGGCTATGACACACGACCGTAATCGGCATGTCCGCCTGCTTTCTTCGGATTGATTCGATCAACTTTGCAAGGCGTAGTGCAGCCATCACACCGTAGTGCCGCGCCGGGGTCGAGTAGACTTCGCGTGCCGTTATCGCATTCAGACTCTGCACTCTGAGCCAGCCAAACAACCGATCGTTGACGCCTTCGTGATACATGTCGGGAAGGCTCGAACAGCCATTCGCAAACGGCCCGCCACCCCAGTAGTTCTGTTCGTTCAGAAAGACGTTGGCCCCGTACTCCTTCAATTCCTCCTTGTTTGCCTTATAGCCCCATCGGAAATGAATAACCGGAGAAAACGACGGCGTCGACTTTACATACGTTTTGGAAGTCATCTTTGGGTTGATAAACCCGTCTGGCGTCAAACTGTCGATGTATTGCGCCGGTGTAAGCTGCCCTCCCTCGACCCCCTTGTGGGCCATCTGATCGTCTAGCCGACCGAGTCGCCGATTGAGCCCTTTGCACAGCCCTTCTTCGGCGGGCTTAAACCACTCCCCCTCGGAATTGACGCCGTGTACAAAGATCACGACGCCAGGCAATGGTGGACGTTGAATTGCAAGCGCATCTCCGCCAGAAAACTTCGTGACGCCTTCGCCGCTCGCCACTTGAAAACGTTTGCCCGATGCGGCGCCGGATGCGGAAGTCGATGGATTAGCCATGAGGTTCTCTCGTTCCTACTCGGTCATTCTTTTTCGAAGAAGTTGAAAGTCAGCTTTTCGAACTGGTTTGTGTCGATCTGCGAAAGACGGCCGGCCGCATCAGTCTGCCCGGAAACAAAGCCACCAGACGATCGCTGAACTTCACCGACAAAGTCCGTCGAAGGTTGCCCGTCCGTCGCTCTCACCAGTTTCGGAACACGACTGAGCGGCGCGTGACTAAACGTCGGCAGGTCAGCGCTCATACTGGCCGGACCATCCCATGTGTGACCGGCAGATTTCACGATGAATTGTCCAGGGCATCCCAGTTCAACATTCGAACCATGCAGCTTCAGATACGCTCCCCCTGCGGTCGTGAAAACCACTTCATCTTTCGACATGCCAATCAACTTGCCGCCGGCAGCGGTAAACTGAATATTCTTGGCAGAGTCGATCAGCGTATCGTTGCCCTGGCTTTGCAACTTGACCTTCCCCTGGTTCGCAATTGCCGATACGTCGCCGCCCTGCGAAAACAGTGCCACGTCGTGCCCGGCATCCAGTTTGATCTTCTGACCAGCGGCGGTTTGGACGCTTTCCAGCGCAACAGTATCGACGTTCTTGCCCGCATGCGTAGCGACGGTTTTCGGTGTAACGACACCGACGCCGTCCGGTGAAGTGATCGCGACAGCCGCCGCGCTTCCACTGCCACCACTGCCCTGAGCAGCCCCACTGCTCGGCCAACTCTGAACGGCTCCAACGAGATCCTGATGCGGCGTAGTATCGGCCGCAATGCCTTCATGCTGCGCGGCGTAGTCGCCGAGGCTTTTGAACAGGTCGACGCACTCCTGCATCAATTGAAGGCACTCCTCGCGATCGAGTTGATGCCCGCTCGCCTTCAATTGCTGCCATGCCGAGATAAGAACGCCCTTGCCACCCCGAACCGAAGCGTTCGCATCAGTGCGGACCTCGATCCCTTCTCCGCGTGGATCGCCCTGCCCGTTGTCACGTGGCTTCGTCAGGAAGCCCCCATTGACCGCACTGGCAGCGTGATCACTGCCAAGATGCATGCTGATCTGTTGCGACGTATCGTCGAATTGAAGTTGGTTCGCACGCGCGCCCTTGATCTCGCGACTGACGATACCCGACAGTGCCCGATTACCCGGCAGGTCGCCCGTATGGTGGAATTGTGCGGGGATGTGCTTGCCGTTACTCAGCACGCCAATGATCACGAGGCGATCGGCCTCTCCCGCAACGGGCGCGAGCAGGACTTCCATCCCCTTTCGCAACGGCATCGATATACCGAACCGCTCACCGGCCCAAGCGGTCAACACGCGGATCGGCGGACTGTCGGACGCGGTTCCACTCGTGCCGGCGCCGCTCTGGTGGGTGTGGTACTCACTGTAGAGCCCCATGATCTGGACGGAAGGTCGCCCAAGTTCGTCGCACCATACCTCTTCGTCGCCCGGCGTCACGACAACGCCAGTCAGCAGGTGAGCATGTTGGCGATCCGTGTAGGGATCGTATTCAGGTTTGAGAGAAATCCGACGGCGCACACATGAGAAGCTGTTTTCGTAGCGCGTATCAGCCTGATCATCGACCGGACGGAAGGGCTTCCGAGCCGTGGGGCCGCGCTCGAAATTGTGACTCAGTTCGAAAAGCTGACCTGCCTGCTCATGCACGCCGGCCGGCAGGTTGTTCCAAACGCTATGATGAATCGCGATGATCGTGAAATCCCGCTCCTCCGGCGACTGCGCATCAAGATGCGCCAGGCCATCGATGCCAAGCCAGGAGCCAACCGCGAGATTTCGAATGTTGCTGGTGCAGTCGATCTGCTCGCCCTGCATGTCGTAGGCCAGCATGCGATTGGCCGTCAGACGATCGTGATCGGCGGATGAATGGCCGGCGCGCGGGATGTCGATCTGGATATCAGCCAACTCGCGCGCCAGGTCGTTGCCGGCCGCGCCTTGATCGATGCTTGCATCGCGCGCCGCTTCGTCCATCGCGGCCGACTGCAAATTCCAGGAGGAACGCCCAACGTGCCCCGACACAAGCGTGCGATGGGGTGCAAACAGGAAAACCGAGTCGCGCTGCTCGGTCGCGGCATCGCGCGGGTGATAGCGCACCCGTCCTGCCGGCGCTTGGGGAAGCCCGCTCGATCCATCGCAGAACACCAAGGTATGAATCGGTGATTCGCCATCACGATTGCCATGCTCTGACTGCTTTGCCGGCCCAGCCTTCACAAACATCGTGATGCCTTCACGGCGACAGAGGCGCTCAAGGAACGCACTGTCTGATTCATTTTCTTGCAGGATCAGGGATCGTGCAGGATAGGCCGACGAGTCAAGTCCTGACAGATCGAATTCGAAAACACGGGCAAACGCAGCGCTGCGCGTTCGCCATTCGCTCAATACGGTCGAGATCACGTACGGTGCGTTCTGATTCAGAAATTTGCGCGAACGCCGACCTCGGCGGTGCAATGAATATGCGTCCACGATGCTGAGCTGGTAGCACGTGAGTTCGCCGTTGGACTGCCCCGTCTTCATGCCGTCGAAAATGGCATTGATGGTGTGCTCGGCACCTTGGTCGGTTGTGACGCATACGGAGACGGGCAAACCGAGAAAGTCGCGGTGGTCCAGATCATCGGATGTCGACACACAGGTCAGCGTGCCAGCAACGCCGGACATCAACGCTTCGTCTATATCGGCATGCTGGAGATTCAGTAGCGGACCGAGTCGAGCCTGCAAGGCTCCAAAATTGAGGCGGACAGGACGGCGATTCGCGTCGATACCCGTAGCGAACGCCTGGAGTTTTTTCGCAAGGCTGAGTTGCATGTTGCGCCCTCTTTTAACGTCGTATTGTCCGGCGCAGCGGGCGCGTTATCGACTTGCGCTTGCATACCCCGTCTTGGACACGTCCAGCCGTAAGGCGATCGAACGCATCCACTTCCCTCTCGAACGCACGATTAAACCACGTCGTCTACTTTCAGTACCCTCAAGTTGCTACAGCGCCCCGCACCGAATGAGGAACGCTCTCAGAATAATAGAATCACAAACTCAAGGCTTGAATAATGGCCCTAATTTTTGTCAAGGCAGTTTGACAATTTTAACGATTAACAAAAATTTTCGAATTGAAGGCGGATGGTCACGGCAAGGCATCCGACACCGATATAAGCGGCGCCCCACCTCGATGGGCAACTGCAGTACATCACCAATACTCCGAAACCCATCAGTTTATTTCTTACTATTGCCCTGAGCATAGATGACAGAACTATCAGGTGCCTCGCCATCTATTATTTACTTTTCGGAACGTAATCTGACGCAGTTCAGCTCCACGAACACCAATAAAACAATCAATTTGGCGTGCCTATCGGGGACCGTGCATCGGTTCATGTGTGCGATTCACGGAAATCGCTTCACTTTTTAGCTCGCCCCCAACACGCGCCGGTGATGTTCGTCGAGGGTCTTATCGACGCACCATTCGCAGTGCCGAATTTGCTCTTTGTCGTCGACGCCCCCGGTTTGTCCCTCGACGCACACTTTTCGAGAATCTGGCCCGATGGGCCGTTCTCGATCATGTCTGGTGTGATCTCGATGTACGAGCCGCCGACATTCAAAATCATCCCCTTCTCCGCGCGCAGGACCAACCGTCTCGAAGCGCTCTCGATCGTGACATCCTGCTGCGCCAGCATCGTCAACGCGTCGTTCTGGGCCTCGATCTCGATGGGGCGATAGGCCGACGAATGCCTAGCGGTTGCACGTGCGTGCGAGATGCTCCGTTGCGCCAAATAGCAAGCGCTATCTGGCATGGTTGCCTCATCTTGCGTCAACGTGAGCCTGCAGGCCGGTGGGAATGGACTTGTCCGATACCTGCAACGCCAACTCCGCCGCTACGGCATCCGCCCCGGCTTTGATGAAGATGTCGAGGTCGGCCGTGGGCAGGAAGCGCTTCATGACGGCCTCCAGCTCGCCCTTCCCGGTATCGTCCAGGCTACGATTGCCGTTCGCGAGCCGCGCCACCGCCGCGCGATAGCACCCGATATAAGCACGCTGCGCGGCAATCATGGCGAGTGGCTCGCCGGCTGGGCCGTGGCCCGTATAGAACAGTGCGATGTCGCCGGACAAACGTTCGAGCGCATCGAGGCTGCGCAGCCAGTCCGCCGTATGGCCGTCGTTCATGAAGGAATGGACGCCGTTGAAAACCATGTCACCGACGAAGGCGACACGCCGCTGGCATCCCGCGGTCCAGACCGAATCCCAGTGCGATTCGCCCGGGCCAAACTCCCTGACCTCGAACGGCACGCCATCGAAATGCAGCACGTCGCCGTCGCGCACGAAGCGATTGGGGAAGGTGCGCCGTACCGGCCAATCGTCGCCGAACACCGACTGCCACTGGACGGCCTTGGCATCGTCGATACGGCGCATGGCCTCGTCGACGCCCCGCGTGGCGATGACCGGCACATTGTCGAAACCGCGAATCAGCTCGCCGACACCGTTGTAGTGATCCGGATGCCCGTGCGTGATCAGCACCGCGAGCAAGGGTTTGCGCAGCGCATCCAGCCGATCACGCACCTGGCGCGCATCCGATACGGTCATCATTGCGTCGATGGCCACGACACCGTTCGACAGCTCGACCAAGAACGCGTTGGTGAGAAAGGTACGCGCACCGGAGGTGCAGGTCACCACATTGATTTCCGGCTCCTTGAAACCCGTCATTCGAAGGCTCTCTCATTAAGCGAAATCCCGCGAGACGTGCGGGACAGCAGGTTGACATCAATTTGCCCGTCGAGCAGGGCTTCGTCCGGCAGTCGTTAAGTGGCATACGCCACGCACAATTGCCGCGAAGCAGTCGGCCTGCCAATTAACGACAAGTCGCAAAAAAGCCGCCGCATTTCTAATTGCACACAGACCGCTAAACCGCCTGACCGGAATATCCAAAACTGTGCCATACCCTGACACTTCGTCATACTACAAAGTCATTTAGCGTCAGGGTCGCTAACACAACCTGGACATGAAGCGATGAACGCCATATCTTCGCAACATGTCCAGACGCAAAATCAGCAATGTGCTATGGGCCGCACTGGAACCGCTACTCCCGGCTTTCACGCCGTCGCCCAAAGATGGTCGATGACCGCGCAGCGCCGAACGGCATCCAGTATGTGCTGCAAACCGGTATTCCATAGAAAAATTTGCCGAAAGTGCTTGGCTTCGATGGACGTTTTCATGCAGTTTGATGGAGAAATAATGGAGTCGAGATAAAAAATCAGCGATGCCGGTGTCGCTTTCCGGGCGCACACAATCTGTTACGACAATGGCGAACCTGAATTGGATTGGAGTGCTATCTTTCGCCGGCCTTTCGTTTAAAGGACTCGTTGAAACGAATCGGCAGCAACGCAAGAAACCAGACTTCAGATTGAGCACAAGGAAGAGCATTCGCATGTTGAAGAAGATCGCCTCCGCATTTATCGTCACCGCGGCTGCGGTAATTTCACTGCCGGCCGCGGCGGACAACTGGGACAACGCGCTCGGCGGTGCGCTGGGCGGCATCGCCGGCGCAACCGTCGGCGATGCACTGGGCGGCCGCACCGGCGCGGTGGTGGGCGGCGCGATCGGTGGTGGCGCCGGCGGCGCGATCGCGGCAAACCGCGACGAGCGCGACGGCGCAATCATTGGCGGTGCGCTCGGCGGCGGCGCGGGCACCGCGGCCGGCCATGCGATGGGCGGCCGCAACGGCGGGCTCCTGGGGGCCGCACTCGGCGGTGGCGGCGGCGCGGCACTGGGCGGCAACCTCGGCCGCAACGCGCGGGAGCGCGACGATGCACGGGACCGCGACAACATGCGCAAGATGCGTCGCAACAAGCATCGCGACGACGAGGCGTACTACGACCGCTACGCTTACTGAGCGGTTCGTTGACGCCTGGCGAACGCGCATGCGATGAAATGAAATGCACGTTCCGCCCGTCAGGTCACACGGTGCATTTTCGCTGTCTGCGCGCCCGCCGAGGTCGCGCAGACAGCATGCAGCGCTTCCGCCGAATTCACGCTTGCACTACGCCAGCCCGGGTAGCGTGTCGCCAGCAGCGCCATCGTGAACGCCGCCCCCCATTTCGACCACATCGGTCGCACACTTCGCTTCGGAATCCGTTCATCACGCACAGCACGACAATGCGTGCGGCCACGCCGAGCGCAATCTCGAGAAGCTCAGCGCCATTTCCGCCGAGGCGTGAGGAAATCGCTATCGCCGAGGACGCAACGCATTCAAGCAAAGTGAATCGCGCCGTGGTTTGGTGGAGACCACCGCGTCTGGCGCTTTGCCGCGCGAGCGGAGTGACTCATAGACATCGTTTCAACTGACATGACGCGATGCGCCAAGAAAGGCTTCACATCAGTCGGCCCGATCGTCGACTGAACAACCTATACGCCGCAAATGAGCAGTTCGGTCCCGGAAGCATTTACGCTGCCAAATAGCGTCTTGCAGGGGGGAGATGAGCATCGTGCAGGGAACCGTCCGGTCGACGCGGCTGAACTTCGCGGTAACGGTTGGCGGTGCGGGAACTGTACTATTTCCAAACGGGATATGCACATCCTCGGGCTTTAAGGCCGGTACCGCGCTCAATTATCTCTACGGCGAGCTCTGTTGGTAATCGCGCATTGCGGGCACCATGTTCCCGCACTTATATTTATCGGTCGAGATTCCCAGATATGACCGCGATGGCATTGCCAAGTCAATTTGGTCCGACGGCCCTGATACTCTTTCGATAAACACAGTCCACCACGAGCGGTCGCAAGCGCTCGCATGTCATCAATTGTCTGACGCAATTTTAGGCCTGCACATTGCCGACACCAGTGCCCGAGCCAAATCTGACTAGCTATTGCCACCCATTCGTGGCCCATCGCACAACGAAAAGGGTATTTCGCGGCTGAACCCACATACGCATCCGTCAAACAAACCCCTCCCTTTTCTCGGGCGGCCGCCTGCAGACGTGCCAATCCATTGGGATCCACCTGCCCGGAGGTGGTTAATTTTGCGCAACGACCACACCAAGTTCCCCGGAAGATATCGTTTGCCCTGGCCTCCCAACGATGCCCCTTCGCACATTCGAATCTATATAGACGACTTTCGATCGTATAGCTGGATGAAAGACATTTTCCGTCTCTCTCTTGTGCTTTAGCGTGAAGCCGGGCCAAACCATCCGAACAACAGCTTCGTCGCGTCCCGTCACTATGCGCGCAGATCGGACACCAACGCCCCTCACTGATCTTCCTTCCCTCCACGCTCCACTCGTGCCCCGCTGCGCAACGAATTTGGTAACGCGCAAATAATCCAACGAATGGACCACTCAGAAGCGTCCCCCCTCGCTCTGCCAATTTACCCAACCATCTATCACGAATATCTTCCTGCCGACAGAATATGCATACCGGTGCACCGCTACTTCGATAGAGCAAGGTCAATGCCACACGCTCAAAAACGTGCCCATGAGCGCAAGCGAACTGATGACGTGAATTGACACCCATCCACTCACTCGTCAAACATTGCCAACCATATTTAGCAACGCACTGTCGCAATCTCTCAAGCATGCTCCCTCACTTCGCCGTCACAATCCCGCCGCATTGGCGCCTGAATTTTCAGCAAACCATCTAAAATTTCAGAACGCCCGCAACCCTGCGCTTTATTCGGAATCATCTGATCCTGAGAATTTAGGTTGCAGCACCTTTCTGACAGCCCCAACACCACGCACAAGAATTCATCCACACTTGCACATCAGCGGCATCAACAAGTCATTGGGAATTCACACATGACCACAAATGAATAAAGCACACCATGCCGCCAAAACGCAGTGACGCAAATCGCTCAAAGCAATACGATAAATTCAGGCGACGTCATTTTTTACATGAGACACAGCGAACAGCAGAGTTCGCATCTACACGGGCACACTACCAACAGCTCATACGACAGGCAGTTATCAAAATCTGCAATTTGCCAGCGTTTCGCGATATTTATAATTCTCTAGCCTTGAATTCAGGCATCAAAAAAAGCGCCCGAGGGCGCTTTTTTCGGAACTGACTAGCCAGCCGTCACGCTTAGAAGCGGTGACGCAGGCCAACCGTTGCTGCGGTTTGGCTGACCTTCGAGCTCGGGAACGCGTTGATATCGCCGTTGTAGATCGACGAACCCAAGCCGGCGCCCTTCGTGCCACGCTGGTACACCGCCTGAGCGTAGACGTCCGTGCGCTTCGACAGGTAGTAGTCGGCTTGCACGCCGAACTGATTCCAGTGAGTGCTGTTGTTGTTCAGTTTCGCATTCGTGTACGTATAGGCAGCGCCCAAGCCGAGAGCCGGCGTCAGGTTGTACTTCGCGTTGATTTCATAGTTGTCAGCGCGCAGCGTACCCAGGCCGTTCGTCTGGTTGTCGAGGCGCGATTGCGTCCATGCCGCGCCGACTTGTGCCGGGCCGAATGCATATGCTGCTGCAACACCATACGTACGCGTGCGGCCCTGAATGCCGAAGGCGTTGCCGCTCGTATCGACGGACGGGTTCACCGCGCCCGACGTGGACAGGCCAGCGTTGTTCGCTTGCGAGTACGCCGCACCCACCTTCAGGCCTTGGTACTGGTACGACACGCCGGCGCTGTATGCACGGTTGTTGGCAAAGTTCGTGCTGTTCGAGAACGAGTACGTGCCGCCGAATTGCAGACCCGCGTAGTTCACGCTTGTGTACTTGATCGTATTGTTCAGCGCGACGTCGCCGTTCGTGCTCAGACGGTCATTGTTCAGCGGGTGCGCGAAGTACGTGCCGCCCCACGAACCCGTTGCCGTCAGCGGCGCCAGGTAGTCTTGCGTCGCGTCGTACTGCTTACCCAGCGTGACCGTGCCGTACTGGCTCGACAGGCCGACGAAAGCCTGGCGGTTGAACATGCCGCCGTTGCCGTTCGCAAACTTGCCGTTACCGATGTTGAAGCCGCTTTCCAACGTGAAGATTGCCTTCAGGCCGCCACCGAGATCTTCCGAGCCACGCAGGCCGAAACGGCTCTGGTCAATGCCCGAACCCATCGAAAAGCGCGACTTGCCTTGGCCGGATGCGGTCTGGACGTTGCTTTGGTAGGTGATGCCTGCGTCCAGCACGCCGTACAGCGTGACGCTGCTTTGCGCGTGAGCGACGGTAGCGAACGATGCGGCAACTGCTGCAACGATCAGAGTCTTGTTCATTCGTGGAGCTCCCTTCTAAAAAGAGGCAGGTCTCGCGACCTTGTTCATAAACGGTCTGCAACCGCCCGGAGGACCTTGTTCTGTTGGTCATGTCCGGACAGATGCCCGTTTGGGAATCGCGAGTGTAAGAGCGGAGAAAGCAACGACCCTCGCCACAAAGAAGAAATTATGTATTTCTATTTTCACAATATCAAACCAACGAAAATACATAAGCCACTGTTATTAAATGATTTTTTTGCGCACCCCCGTGAACATTCACACGGTATCTTTGCCGCAATTTTCTTATGCACAGGCCTTGACAGTAGCCAAAAAACTACGCCACACAATCTCAACATTTCTCGAGCCAACCAGATCGCTTGTTCGTGCCCAGATTGATCGGCTTCATCCCGACGTACTCCCTAGGCAACGGTTGATCCATCGTCTCGATAGTCCTGACCTCCTCAGCGGGACTAGGAACGCGAGGTAGTTCCGAAAAAACTCGAACCCACAACGACAGCGGCGCACCGCCGGGTAAATCGCGGTGATATAACGGGGACACGATGGACATCGATCCACCAAGTTCACTCGATGGACTGGACGAGTCTGCGTTTATGTAAACCTGGAACTGCAGCCACATCCATTTTTGTGCGACGGCCTGCGATACAATCAGATAAGGATTCCTAAAATGAATCGTGCTTCGCGACCACAAATACCGGGTAAGCGCCTTGGGTGGTGCCAAAATCTGGAGGCCTGAGCCGAGTTGAACGGTCGATACCTGGCGTACGAACCCCGGCGCGGGCAATGGCAAATTGCAGCGTCAAGACTACAACACGATCAACGAGCAGCAGAACGGCGGGCGTAATCCGTACTCCAATGAGGACTCGAACCTGGGCCCGAAGAAATGCGGGTGTGGGAAGGGTACGAAGGTCCAACAAGAAGAGGTCGTGAAAGAGGTTCCGGCGATGGGGATGTATGGCATGCCTCTTTTGGAATCTCCCAATGGGTTGCCATCTTTTGGCTTGGGCGGAGCTGGGGCTGGGGGTATGGTTCCCGAATTCGTCATTCCGTGAGGAGCGTGATGCAAGACGCAATGAATCTTGGTTTCGAAAGGGCCGATGTCGCTTTGATCAGTCCGTGCCTGTCGTTCGAGTGGGCGATGGAGTTCGACGAAGGTCCTGAAATCTTCGATTTCTACAGGCGCGCGCGGGAAGCATTGGGCGATCGCCTGACGCACTACAACACCGGCGACGGACGCTGGAAGCCCATCAACAAGCGGGCGGAAAGTCTCGTCAAGACCTGGTGCGAAAACCCCGTCCCTTTTCCGAAGAAATTCTATTGCTTGATGGAAAATGGCGCCGATGCGGGGGCGACGGCCGGCAGCCTGCGAATCGACTTCGCCCATCGTCCGCATGTCGAACCGACGCCTGACGAACTCAAGCAATGGCGTGCGACCGAGCAGCGGTCACTCCCGATGCACACGATCCTCAATTTGACGTTGCCGCTCGACCATCCGCTGGTGACCGGCAATCGTGTCGCAGACTGGCTGTGCGAATTCGATATCGTGGCGAACAGACGCTTTATTTCGGGATCCTGTGGATTCGGGCTCAACTTTCCCATCAATTTTCCATCCCCCGATCTAGATACGGAAACCCGCAATCGGGTAGCCGCGTTGATGCAGCGATATCCTGGGTTCGATGTCGCGAGCGTCATGGTCGGCGTTGGCAACAAGTTGCGGCAGCGCGACCCCGAGTTCACGGAGCGGCATCAGGCAGCCATTGCGCGTCCCTATCTGAAACGGGCGAACTGGTTGACCTTCCTGAGCGAGAATCAGGTCGACTGGATCGGCGGCATTTCCGGGATCGAGGAACACATTGCCGGAACAGCGGTGCGTATGCGCCGGCTCAAACATGGTGTGTGCCTGCAGGCCACGCCGGAGCCGCAACTCGGAGACGCCTCTCGCGACGATTACGTTGCTGCATACAGTCCTGTGGCAAAACTGGTGCGGCCGGTCAGGCTCGATTCGGTGGATGGCGGCCTGCTGCCGTGGGAGTTTCGACAGCACGGGGTGCAGGATTGGCTCGATGTCTTCGATCGATCGAATCATTGACGAGGTATGCGTGATGCGAGTCGATATCACGGGACGCGGCATGGGCGTCGCTTATCTCGAAAAAAATGCAGAAGGGACCTCGCTTGAGGCTTCCGATCTGGTCATGTCTGATCCGTTGCCGTTATTTACCGGGTACATCGATCTTGGCTTTTATGTGAGCGACGCTCGCGAGAATCGCCGGGCATCGGCGACGGTCATGTCGTCGACATGGGATCCAGCGAGCGAAACGCAACGTTGGCGCATTGCCACGGATCATCTGCCGGCATGGCAGTGGCGGGTCGCGACCAATCTACTGGCGGCGATGGGCATTCGCTCCAGCATCGTGCACATTGAAGAACCTGACGCGAATGCGGTCGAGCGGGAGCTTGTCGTGGATCAAGGGGAATGGCCTCGCCCCCCGGTTGATGCGCCATTTGCGTTCGTGCAGAAGCTCGACGGGCGTGATTCGATTCACGAGTGTGAAGTACAAATCGAGTTCGATCAGCCCCTCGCCAAAGACGTCGCAACCCCGATATGTGCCGCGATCGAGACATGGGCGAACGTTGTCGCCCGGAGCGGCTTCGCTCCGCCGGGCGTCGATCCCGCGAACGTGGGAACGTTCGCGAGCGGCACCTATCAGTATGATTCGCATACGATTGCTTCGAGTTTCGACTACGTATTCAGAGTCGATCCGGCGTGTTTCGACGCACTCGTCGGCTATTTGTCGAGAATTCATCGTGACGGCCGAAAAATCCGTCGACTGACGGTGACCTGATGCCATGTCGGATAGCCGTACACGCTCCCCCGCTCCTGCCTCTGCCGATGAGCGTTCGAAGTGAAGTGGCGGTTGGGTACCCTCAGTGCGGCAACAACACGATGATGTAGATTTAATATTGCGTAAAAATAAAACACTGCAAAATATCGACCACAATATTCTCTCATAGAGAGTTATACGTCATCAAAATTGCGTGTAACGCAGTTTTTTATTCAACGACAACACATTGAGACCCCGGGCATCTTCTCTGAGAAACAACAACGCCCCACAGCAACCATCCCACCCTTTCCCCCGTACCGGCAATCGTCAAACAAACTGTACCGGTACTGTACAGAAAACCGTCGCTAAACTGACCTCCATCCCAGTCCAGAATCGAATGGAGAATCCGCGATGGAATTCCTCACCCTGAGCGCGCTGCCAGCCGGCATGCTGTTCGCGCTCGTCACGACGATCACGCCCGGCCCGAACAACACGATGCTGCTCGCGTCCGGCGTCAATTTCGGTTTCCGCCGCACCATGCCGCACTTGTGCGGCATCAGCATCGGCGTCGCGATCCTGATGCTCTGCGTCGGCTTCGGGCTCGGCGAGGTATTCAAGCGCGTCCCGCTGCTCTACACGATCCTCGAAGCCGCGAGCGTCGCGTACCTGCTGTACCTCGCGTGGCGCATCGGCACATCGGGCGAAGTGAAGGCGCACGGCGGCAAGCCGCGGCCGATGACGTTCATCGAAGCCGCCGCGTTCCAGTGGATCAATCCGAAGGCCTGGATGATGGTGCTGACCGCCGCAACGACGATCCGCCTGTCCGCCGACTACGGGATGAACGCCGCGTGGATGGCCGTCGTGTTCATCCTGATCGGCTTCCCGTGCATCAGCCTGTGGGCTGCGTTCGGCCTCGGCCTGCGCCGGTTCCTGTCGAACCGCCGCGCGTTGCGCATCTTCAACATGACGATGGCCGCGCTGCTCGTCCTGTCGTTGTATCCGCTTGTCGCGCATCTGCTGGCGTAGTGAGCGCTCACCGCGCGCCCGTTGAGATTCGTCCGATGCAGGCGTACCCTTTTGGTACGGGCGCGCGCAACCGTTTCGCCGGTTGCGCCGCTGCTGCCGGGAGAGTGCTGATGAAGCCATTGCTGAGGGCGGGCGAACACATCGAGGGGATGCACTGGATCGCCGAATATCACCCGCTCACGCACGAGATTCGCGTGCTGCGCGAAGACATCGAGATCGGCACCTACGGCGCGCCGCCGACGATGTTCGGCGAAGAGGAAGAGATGGGCGCCGCGAACCTCGCCGATCATCGCAGCCGGGAGGCCGCGCTGCGCGCGTATCTGCGCAACTTCGTGAAGAAACACGACGCGGAGGAATAGCCGGCGGCCCGACGGCCGCCGTATCGGCGGGCCGGCGCATCGCACCGGCCCGCGCTGCGCTCAATGCCCGAGCGATTCGATCTTGCCTGCCGGCTGCGTCACGCCATGCGGCCGCGCCATCTGCTTGATCAGCAGCGCGACACACGCGAGCAAGCCCGCGACGGCGATCGTCGCGAACACGCCTGCAAACGAGAAGTGCCGGCGCGTCAGTTCGGCGACGAGGAACGATCCCGCAATCCCGCCGAAGCGGCCGACGCCAAGCATCCACGCAACACCCGTGCCACGCCCTTCGGTCGGATAGAACGCGGCGGCAAGCGCCGGCATCGACGATTGCGCGGTGTTCATCAGCACGCCGGCCACGAATACGACCAGCACGAGCAGCCCGACGTTACCGGCCGCCTGCCCGATCGCATAGACGCTCACCGCGGTCAGCGCGTAGCACACGGCAATCACGCGGTTCGCGTTGAAGCGGTCCATCAGCACGCCGCACAGCACCGCGCCCACTCCGCCGAGCGGGAACAGCGCGGAGATCAGCGTCGCGCTCTTCGGCGTCAGGCCGGCATCCTTCAGCAGGATCGGCATCCAGTTGATCGACGCGTAGAAGATCACGAGCCCCATGAAGTATGCGAGCCACAGCATCACCGAGCCGACGATGTACGAGCGCGACAGCACGACGCCGAGGCCCTTGCTGCCGGTCTGCGGCGCGGCTTCGGTCATCGCGAACGAGCCGGCGTTCAGTGCATCGCGCGAGATGCGCGCGAGCGTCGCGCGGATCTTGTCGACGTTCTGGCCGTTGGCGACCATGAAGCGCACCGATTCCGGCATCTTGAGCAACAGCAGCACGCCGAGCAGCAGCGGCGTCACGCCGCCGAGGATCAGCACGCTGCGCCAGCCGAAATGCGGAATCATCCACGCGGCCAGGAAGCCGCCGAACGCGGCACCGAGCGGGAAGCCGCAGAACATCAGGTTGATCACGGTCGCGCGGCGCTTGTCCGGGCAGAACTCGCCCATCATCGTGACCGCGTTCGGCATCGCCGCGCCCAGCCCGACGCCGGTGATGAAGCGCAGGATCGTCAGGTGTCCGATCGTGGTCGAGAAGGCGGACATCAGGCATGCGACGCCGAACAGGAATACCGAGCAAAGCAGCAGCGAGCGGCGCCCGAGCTTGTCGGACAGCGGGCCCGACACGAGCGCGCCGCACGCGAGGCCGAACAGCGCGGCGCTCAGCACCGGTGCGAGATCCGGTTTGGTGAGGTTCCATTCGCCGAGCAGCGACGGCGCGATGAAGCCGATCGCGGCCGTATCGAAGCCGTCGAGCAGCACGATGACGAAACACATGAGGAATACGAGCCATTGAAAGCCGCCGAACGGCTGCTCGTTGATGAAGGTCTGGACATCGACCACGGGTGTGCGATTCATCGCTAGTCTCCTGTGTCGATCCAGGTTAGCGCTTTAGCGCTTACCTGGATCCCATGCTATGCGGTCGATCCAAGTTAGCGCTTTAGCGCTTACTTGGATCCCATGCTATGCGGTCGATCCAGGTTAGCGCTTTAGCGCTTACTTGGATCCCATGCTATGCGGTCGATCCGGGTTGGCGCCTTAGCGCTTACCTGGATCCCATGCTTCGCGGTCGATCCAGGTTGACGCCTTAGCGCTTACCCTGGTCGCATGCATAGCTAATTGTTTATAAGCGACGCGACCTCGGAACCGCGTCTTGCCTTTGTTCGCGCGCCGGCCATCCGGTGCGCCGCGCGCCGATGCTCTGCCGGCGCGTTCATTCATCGCAGAGGCCCGCCAACCATCAGCGGGCCTCGACTCAACATCGAACTACGTCCGGCACTTAACCGGCCGCATCCTGCTCCTTGAAGATCTTGTCCGCGAGATGGAACGCGGAATTCGCGGCCGGCACGCCGCAATAGATCGCGGTCTGCAGCAGCACTTCCTTGATCTCGTCGCGCGTCACGCCGTTGTTGCGCGCGGCGCGCAGGTGCAGCGCCAGTTCCTCGCCACGGTTCAGCGCCACCATCATCGCGATGGTCAGCAGGCTGCGCGTATGGCGCGGCAGGCCGTCGCGCGTCCAGATCTCGCCCCATGCATAACGCGTGATCAGGTTCTGGAACTCGTCGGTCACCTCGGTGCGGTTCTCGAGCGAACGGTCGACGTGCGCGTCGCCGAGCACTGCGCGACGCACCTTCATCCCTGCTTCGTAACGTTCCTGGTCATCCATCGCCGGTGCCTCACGCGGTCAGGAAATCGAGCAGCGCGCGGTTGAAGCCGTCGGTGCACTCGATGTTCGAAATATGCGCGGCGTCGAATTCGACGTGCTGCGCGCCCGGAATCGCGGCGGCCAGTGCGCGGCCCTGGTCGGGCGGCGTCGACATGTCCTTCGCGCCGGTCACGACGAGCACCGGCAGCGCGATGCCTTTCACCTCTTCGCGCAGGTCGGCCGCATTCAGCGCGTCGCAGTTCGCCGCATAGCCGTCCTTGTCGGTATGCACGAAGGTGTCGCGGATCGCATCGAACAGGCGCGGCTCACGCTCGACGAACGCGTCGGTGAACCAGCGCGGCAGCACGGCATCGGCGAGCGCGGCCATCCCTTCGGCACGCGCCTTCTGCGCACGCGGCGCCCACACTTCCGGCGAGCCGATCTTCGCGGCGGTGTTCGACAACACCGCGCGAACGATGCGCGACGGGAAGCGTGCGGCGAGGGCAGCGCCCGTCAGCCCGCCCATCGAGATCCCGCAGAAATGCGCGCGTTCAATGCCGACGTGGTCGAGCAGGCCGATCACGTCGCCGGCGAGCTGCTCGACCGTGTACGAACCGGCCGGCGCGTCGGAATGGCCGTGGCCGCGCATGTCGTAGCGCAGGATGTTGAAGTGCTGCGTGAGCGGACGGATCTGCGGTGCCCACATCTGCAGGTCGGCGCCGAGCGAGTTCGAGAAGACGAGCCACGGCGCGTCGTCGCGCGCGGCACGGTCGATCCGGTAATGCAGTTTCACGCCGTTGACAGTGGCGAAAGGCATCAATGTTCTCCTGGTGATTGCGCGCCCGCGTGCAGCGCGAGCACGGCGTCGACGTAGGCCTGCGCCTCGCCGACGTAATGAGCGGGATCGAGCAGCCGCGCGAGCGCGTCGCGCGACAGGTGCCCCGATACGGTCGCATCGGCGGCGAGCACGTCGAACAGCGTCGCGCCCGTGTGTACGGCTTCCTTCGACGCATGCTCGACGACGTGGTGCGCGTCGAGCCGGCCGATCTTGTCGCCGAGCGCGAGCATCACCGCTTCGCCGAGAATCAGCCCGCGCGTCAGGCCGAGGTTCGCGGCCAGGCGTTCGGTGTTCACGTCGAGGCCCGCGACGATCTGCGCGATCTGCGCAAGCGCGCCGCCAGTCAGGCGCGCGAGATCGGGCAACGCGTCCCATTCGGCCTGCCAGCCGCCGAGCGCGCGTTCATGTTCCTGGACCATCCCCGCGAACACCGTCGCGACGAGGTTCGGCGCACGCACGGCAGCCGTCAGCACGGCTGCGCAACCGACCGGGTTGCGCTTGTGCGGCATCGTCGACGAGCCGCCCTTGCCGGCGGCGGCCGGCTCGCCAAGTTCGCCGACTTCGGTTTGCATCTGCAGCGATACGTCGCGCGCGATCTTGCCGAGCGTACCCGTCAGCATCCCGAAGCAGGACGCGGCTTCCGCGATGCGGTCGCGCTGCGTGTGCCACGGCACGGCCGGGGCCGCGAGCTTCAGGTCCGCCGCCAACGCGGCCGTGACGCCGGCCGCCTGCTCGCGCAGGCTCGCGAGCGTGCCGGCCGCGCCGCCGAACTGCAGCACGAGCGCACGCTCGCGCAATTCGGTGAAGCGCGCGCGATGGCGCAGCAGCGCATCGAGCCATTGTGCGAATTTCAGGCCGAGCGTGATCGGCAGTGCCTGCTGCAGCCACGTGCGGCCGATCATCGGTGTCGCGCGATGCGTGCGCGCAAGCGCCGCGAGCGACGCACATGCTTCGTCGAGCATCGGCTCGAGCACGTCGAGCGTGTCGCGCAACTGCAGCACGGTGGCGGTATCGATGATGTCCTGGCTCGTCGCTCCCCAGTGCACGAACTTCGCGGCCTCGGGATCGTCGGCCTTCACCTGCGCGGTGAGTTGCTTGACGAGCGGAATCGCGAGATTGCCGCCGAGCGCCGCGCCGTGCGCGAGTGCGTCGGCGTCGAGCCGGCTGGCATCGCACGCGCGCTCGATCGGCGCGACCGCGGCGGCGGGAATCACCTGCTGCGCGGCAAGCGCTCGCGCGAGTGCAGCCTCGACGTCGAGCATCCGCTGGATCGTCGCGCGGGGCGACCAGATCCGGTTGAGCGGCTCGGTGCCGCAGATGAGGGAGGTCAGGCGGGCGCTGTCTTCGAGCATGGCATCAGATTGGGGAAACGGCGTGCGCCTATTGTCCACCCAAGCGTGCCGGCCTGCGCGCGAGACACGCGCCGGCACGCCGGTGGTTCAGGCAGCGGCCTTTTGCGTCGCGTCGATCAGCGGCACGCCGGTCAGCTTCTGCAGTTCGTCGAACGACAGGTCGGTGAAGATCTCGCTCACCGCGAGGCCGTCGGCCGTCACGTCGAGCACCGCGAGATCCGTATAGATACGGCTCACGCACTGCACGCCGGTAACCGGATACGAGCACTGCGCGACGATCTTGCTCTCGCCCTGCTTCGTCAGGTGCTCCATCATCACGAACACCTGTTTCGCGCCGATCGCGAGATCCATCGCGCCGCCGACCGCCGGAATCGCATCGGGCGCGCCCGTATGCCAGTTCGCAAGGTCGCCGGTCGCGGACACCTGGAACGCGCCGAGCACGCAGTAGTCGAGATGGCCACCACGCATCATCGCGAACGAATCCGCGTGATGGAAATACGCGCCGCCGGTGAGCAGCGTCACATGTTGCTTGCCGGCGTTGATCAGTTCATCGTCTTCCTCGCCGGGCGCGGGCGCGGGGCCCATGCCGAGCAGCCCGTTCTCGCTGTGCAGGAAGATTTCCTTGCTCGGGTCGAGGTGGTTCGCCACCAGCGTCGGCACGCCGATGCCGAGGTTCACATACGCGCCTTCGGGGATGTCCTGGGCGACACGCTTGGCCATTTCATCGCGGGTCAGTCGTTTCATTTGAATGCTCCTGTCGACCGGAGTTGGCGCTTCAGCGCTTACTCCGGTCCCATACAAAGTTCGGGCGCTCAGGCGGCTTGGGACGTGGCGTGTTCGGCGGCCAGCTCGGCCGCATGCGCGGCCTGCGGCACCTCGACGATGCGCTGGACGAAAATGCCCGGCGTCACGATGTGTTCCGGGTTCAGCGCGCCGAGCGGCACGACTTCCGACACCTGCACGATCGCGACCTTCGCGGCGCTGGCCATGATCGGCCCGAAGTTGCGCGCGGTCTTGCGATACACGAGATTGCCCCAGCGATCGCCCTTGTACGCCTTCACGAGCGCGAAATCGGCATGGATCGGCGTCTCGAACACATACGGCTTGCCGTCGATCACGCGCGTTTCCTTGCCTTCCGCGAGCTTGGTGCCGTAGCCGGTCGGCGTGAAGAAGCCGCCGATGCCGGCGCCCGCCGCGCGGATACGCTCCGCGAGGTTGCCCTGCGGCACGAGCTCCAGCTCGATTTCGCCGGCACGGTACAGCCCGTCGAACACCTGCGAGTCGCTCTGGCGCGGGAACGAGCAGATGATCTTGCGCACCTGCTTCGCCTTGAGCAGCGCCGCGAGGCCCGTCTCGCCGTTGCCCGCGTTGTTGTTGACGATCGTCAGGTCGCGCGCGCCCTGTTCGATCAGCGCGTCGATCAGCTCGGACGGCATGCCGGCCGTGCCGAAGCCGCCGATCATGATTGTCGCGCCGTCGTGGATGTCGGCCACCGCCGACTGAAGCGATTCGAAAATCTTGTTGACCATGTCTCTTCCTGATACGAACCCGCGGCTCGATGCGCGGCCTGTCGAGGGGACACGCGCGTGCCGCGTGCCGCGCCGGGGCCGATCTCGATCCCGGTATTTGTTCGCTATTCGAACCTAGATTCGATTAGCGAACGATGGGCCGATCATAGAGTCGCGCACAGCGCGTTGTCAAGGCGGGTTCCCTCGGGGGCCGTCGCATCGTCGAACGGCAGCCCGACGTAGTTTTCGGCGAGCGCCTGCGCGGCAGCCCGCGAGCGCGTCACATATTTCAGCTCGGCAAACTTCAGGCGATTGACGAACGGCGAATCCTCCGGCGACGAGTGCAGCATGTTCGTCATGAAGTACGAGAAGTGCTCGGCGCGCCACACGCGTTCGAGGCAGGTCGCCGAATACGTGTCGAGCAGCGTCGCGTCGCCGTTGCGGTAGCGCGCGCCGAGCGCGCGGGACAACGCGCGGACGTCGGCCACCGCGAGGTTCATCCCCTTCGCGCCGGTCGGCGGCACGATGTGCGCGGCGTCGCCGGCGAGGAACAGGCGACCGTGCTGCATCGTCTCGGATACGAAGCTGCGCATCGGCGTCACGCTTTTCTGCGTGATCCGGCCCTCGGTCGGCGTCCAGCCCGTGTCGTTCGAGAAGCGCGTGTGCAATTCGTCCCAGATCCGCGTGTCGGACCATTCGGTGAGGTCTTCGTCGGGCTTGCACTGCAGGTACAGGCGCGTGACCGTCGGCGAGCGCATCGAGAACAGCGCGAAACCGTTGTCGTGATGCGCGTAGACGAGCTCGTCGAGCGACGGCGCCGCGTCGGCGAGGATGCCGAGCCATGCGAACGGATAGACGCGCTCGAACGTGTTCAGCCGCTCCGCCGGAATCGTCTGCCGCGCGATGCCATGGAAGCCGTCGCAGCCGGCGATGTAGTCGCAGTCGATGCGGTCTTCGCGGCCGTCGGCATGCTTGAACGTGACGAACGGGTGCTCGCCTTCGACGTCGTGCAACGCGACGTCGCTCACTTCGAAGTGCATCGCGTGGCCATGCTCGACGCCGGCCGCGATCAGGTCGCGCACGACTTCATGCTGGCTGTAGACGGTGATCGCGCGCCCGCCGGTGAGCGCGGACAGGTCGATGCGATGGCGCTGGCCCGAGAACAGCAGTTCGATGCCGTGATGTTCGAGCCCTTCGCGACGCATCCGGTCGCCGAGGCCGGCTTCGTTCAGCGTGTCGACCGTGCCCTGCTCCAGCACGCCGGCACGGATGCGGTTCTCGCAGTATTCGCGCGAACGCGCTTCGACGAGGATGGAATCGACGCCTTGCAGGCGCAGCAGATGGGACAGCAGAAGGCCGGACGGACCGGCGCCGATGATCGCGACTTGGGTGCGCATTGTTCGTCTCCTGAACATTAATTCGAATCGTGGAACACATTTGAGCGCTTTCCCGACTATGCGGCAACGCGATTCAGGAGATATGTTGTATACGTTTTGACGATACTGGCCTGGCGATGGATACGCTCGATCTGAACCTCATTCCCTACCTCGTCGCGCTCGACGACACGCGCAACGTGAGCCGCGCGGGCGACCTGCTCGGCGTCAGCCAGCCGCGCGTGAGCACGGCGCTCGGCCGCCTGCGCGAGTATTTCGGCGATCCGCTGTTCGTGCGGACGTCGCGCGGGATGGAGCCGACGCCGCGTGCGCTCGCGCTGCTGCCGGCCGCCCGCGACGCGCTCGCACAGATCGAGCGCGGCCTCGTCGCGCCGCACGACTTCGACCCGACCGTGAGCACGCATACGTTCTCGATCGCGCTGTCGGACGTCGGCGAAATCGTGTTCCTGCCGAAGCTGCTGCAGGCGTTCGCGACGCGCGCGCCGCATGCGAACCTGCGCTCGGTCTCGCTCGCGCACGACGAGGTCGGTCGCGGCCTCGAAGCCGGGACGATCGATCTCGCGGTCGGCTACTTTCCCGATCTCGACGGCAACAACTTCTTTCAGCAGCGGCTGTTCACGCACCGGTTCGTGTGCCTGATGCGGCGCGGCCATCCGTTCGAGCAAGCGCCGCCGTTCACGGTCGAGCAGTTCCTCACGTGCGGGCACGCGGTGGTGCGCGCCGAAGGCCGCAGCCAGGAAGTGCTCGAGAAGTACCTCGCGAAGCAACGCATGCAGCGCCGCGCGGTGCTCGAGACGCCGCACTTCATGAGCCTGCCGTTCATCCTGAGCCGCACCGACCTGATCGCGACGGTGCCGCACGCGATCGGCTATGCGTATGCGGCGGAACACGCGTTCATCGTGCCGGTCGAACCGCCGCTCGCGTTGCCGCGCTTCGACCTCAAGCAGCACTGGCATCGCAAGTACCACAACGATCCGCGCACCGCGTGGCTGCGCGGCGTGGTCGCGTCGCTGTTCAACGACGAGCAGGACGAATGGCCGAAGTGAGTCTAGGGCCTGTTCCCGCTCATAACGGGCTTGCGCTGGCCGCCAGAAGGGCCGAGCGCAAGGAATGCGACGAAGCGAATACTCGACGTATTCGCGAGGAGCATGACGCGGCGATCGGCCCTTCTGGCGGCCAGCCCCACGAATGAATTTTTCCAAACAGGGGAACGCGCGTTGCCGGCCGTATTGCGGCGTCGATCGTCGCTTGTTTGGCTCGGCCAAACGGCGCTCCTCACTCCTTGCACTACGACCGGCAACGCACGTTCGCAAGCCCGTTATGAGCGGGAACAGGCCCTAGGCCTCATACGCGACCCGCAAAAGCATGAAACAATGCCCGGATTCCGCGCCGCCCCGGCGGCGGCATTCGATGGAGCAGATAGATGGCTAAAAAGAAGTCCGCACGGCCCGAGCCGACCGCATCCCGCCCGAGCCGTGAAGAAGCAGAAGACGCGGTTCGCGTGCTGTTGCGCTGGGCCGGCGACGACCCTGCGCGCGAAGGCCTGATCGACACGCCCGCACGCGTCGTGCGCGCGTACGAGCAGTTCTTCGCCGGCTATGCGCTGGAGCCGCGCGACATCCTCGCGCGCACGTTCAGCGAAGTCGACGGCTACGATGAAATGATCGTGCTGAAGGACATCCGCTTCGAGAGCTACTGCGAGCACCACATGGTGCCGATCATCGGCCGCGCGCACGTCGCGTATCTGCCGAATCATCGCGTGGTCGGCATCTCGAAGCTTGCGCGCCTCGTCGACGCGTTCGCGAAGCGCCTGCAGATCCAGGAAAAGATGACCGTGCAGATCGCCGACACGCTGTTCGACGTGCTGCAGCCGAAGGGCGTCGGCGTGATCCTCGAAGCCGCGCACCAGTGCATCTCGACGCGCGGCGTGCACAAGCCGGGCGTCGAGATGGTCACGTCGCGCATGCTCGGCACGTTCCGCACCGATCCGTCGACGCGGCGCGAATTCCTGTCGATCGTCGCGAATCCTTCTTCAGTGAACCTGACGAATACGTAATGGAGCAGACGAAGCAAGCGGCGCACGCGCCCGTCGTGCTCGTGACCGGCGCCGCGCGCCGGGCCGGGCGCGCGTTCGCCGAGTATTTCGCCGCGCACGGCTATCGCACCGCGGTGCATTACGACCGTTCGGCCGATGCCGCGCAGGCGGCGGCCCGCGCGATCGCCGAACGCGGGCACGATTCGGTTGCGTTGCAGGCCGACCTGTCGGATGCCGCGCAGATCACCGCGCTGATCGACCAGGTGTATGCGCGCTTCGGGCGCCTCGACGTGCTCGTCAACAATGCGTCGGTATTCTGGCAGGACCATTTCCCGAGCTTCGACCTCGCGGCATTCGACCAGGCGTGGGCCGTCAACTGCCGCGCGCCGATCCTGCTCACGCGCGCGTTCTACGAACGGGCCCGCGCAGCCGGCACGCAAGGTGTCGTCGTGAATGTGGTCGACCAGAAGATCAAGGAAAACTTTCACCGCGACCATTTCAGCTATACGGTCGCGAAAGCCGCGCTCGGCAACCTCACGCAGATGCTCGCGCTGTCGTCCGCGCCGGTGCTGCGCGTGAACGCGGTATTCCCCGGGCTGATGCTGCCGAGCGACGACCAGACGCAGGCCGACTTCGAACACGCGAGCCGCGCATCGACGCCGCTCGCGCGCATCGCCGGCCCCGACGACGTCGCGAGCGCGATCCTGATGCTGACGGGCAACGCGTACAACGGCGTGGATTTCGTCGTCGATGCAGGGCAGAACCTGATCCGCGTCGACCAGGACGTGCTGTACAAGCACCGCGCGCCCGACGGCAAGCACTGACCGCACGCGCGCGGCGACCAGCGGCCGGCGGCCGCGCGCCGCGTTACGGTTTCTCGGCGCTCCCGCCTTCCCGCACCTTGCCTTGCGCGACGCTCGTGCCGGCCGGCACGCTGTGCGTGAGCCACACGTTGCCGCCGATCACCGAGCCGCGCCCGATCGTCACGCGGCCGAGAATCGTCGCGCCCGCATAGATCACCACGTCGTCCTCGACGATCGGGTGCCGCGCATTGCCCTTGACCAGCGCGCCTTCGCCATCGGCCGGGAAGCTCTTCGCGCCGAGCGTGACGGCCTGATACACGCGCACGCGCTCGCCGATGATCGCGGTCTCGCCGATCACGACGCCCGTGCCGTGGTCGATGAAGAAGCTCGGGCCGATCTGCGCGCCCGGATGGATGTCGATGCCGGTCGCCGAGTGGGCGATTTCATTGATGAACCGCGCAAGCAGCGGCACCCCAAGCTGGTGCAGCGCGTGCGCGAGCCGGTGGTGCATCATCGCCAGCACGCCGGGGTAGCACAGCAGGATCTCGGTGATGTGCTGCGCGGCCGGATCGCCCGCATACGCGGCCTGGATATCGCTGACGAGCAGCGCGCGGACCGCCGGCAACTGCCGGCCGAATTCGCGCGCGATTTCGAACGCGCGTTCGTCGAGCTCGGCGAACGGTGTATCGACATGCTCGGGCAGGAACGGCAGCGCGCGACGGATCTGTTCGGACAAAATGCGCAGCGTGCTTTCGAGCGTGTGGCCGACGTAGAAGTCGACGCTTTCGTCGGTCAGATCCGGTGCGCCATAGTGCGTCGGAAACATCGACGCGCGCAGGCCGGTCACAATCTTGCAGATCGCGTCGCGCGACGGCAGTTCGCGGATGCCGCGCGGATGGCGCGTGCGATGGAGTTCCTCGCGCGACTCGCGCAAGCCGGCAACGATTTCTTCAAGGCCCCACTGACGGGCGGGTGATGTCGACATATGCCAATGCAGGCAGCCGCGCTCGGTCGCACGGCCGCTAATAAAGTGACGGGTTCCGCAAGATTACCGCGTTTTTTGTCCCGCAGCGGCACGCCGGGGATCGGCCGGACGGCCGATGGCGCCGAATCGCGGCGGCGTCAGATCGTGATGCTGCTCGCGTCGATCCACCGCACGGCCCAGTCGCGCGCGTGCGCGATCGCGGCGCCTTCGTCGTGAAACTGGAGCTCGATCGGAAAAAACCGGTTCGCAACGAGCTCCCCGTCGCTCGATCGGGAGATCACGACGTAGGGTTTGAACGAACCGTCACTGGCGCGCGCAGGCGCGCAGTTCAACAGATAACCGCGGTGCGTGAAGGCAGTAGTCGCTTGCATGAATCCGCCACCTCTAGTCCCTTGCTTTGTTGTTCACTACCCGTCTTAAAGGGTGCTGCGGCCCCCCGGCGCGGGCAGAGGCGGCGCGACCGAATCCCCTGTCGCCGCTTCGCAGGAAAAGAATCATACTCTGTAGAAAACGGGTGTTCTAGCTGAAATAAATCATGACAAATCAGTGCGCGTCGCGCGACCGCGGCGATCGCCCGCGCGCCTTTTCCCGTCACGCCCGGAACGGGATTTGCTTCGATCCGGCACGCTTCGCCGCGAGGAGAGCCGCGATGGAAACATCCGGTCAAATCGATCGTTCGCGCCCGCGCAGCATCGAGCTCGACAACGACGACACGCACGACAGTACGGTCGACACCGACGGCAAGAACCGCGAGGCGGCGCGCCTCGCCGGCGGCGGACCGATCTCGCCCGACGAGATCACGCGCAGCAACGCGTCGCTCGTCAATGCGATGCCGGAAGCCGGCGACGGCTTCGCCGGTTTCGACAGCCGCCCCGGCGGCAATCATCCGGCGTTCGCGCTGCGCGCGGGCTACATGGTGGTCGAGAAAGGCTTCGACGCGCCGCAGCCCATGAGCGATGCGCTGTTCGGCCCCGTCCACCGGATGTACGGCAGCGCATACTGGCCCGGCCACCAGCGGCGGCCGGAGCGCGTATTCGAGCTGACGTCCGTACCGGGGTAGCGGGCGCGGCGTTTGAATCGATCGTTCGTTTGCGAACCGGCATCGGCCGACGGCCGATGGCTGGGGATCGGCGCGCCACTGTGCGCCGACCGCGCACGGGTAACCGCGCGCTGCAACAGCGGACGATTCCGCGCAGCGGCACCGGCGATTTCATGCATGCCGTGAATCGCACCAACGCACATGCGTTGATCGAGGTCATGTCGAAACGGCACGGTTGCGATTGAATGGCGATGGCGGCGATGCGTCCGCGTGACTGTCGCGCCGTGTCGATGCGACCGGTGTGCGCGGCGATGCGGGTGCACGTGCCGCACGCAACACCGATGCTTGCGCACGCCATCCGGGCGACGCTGCGGACGGCGGCGGCGACCACGCTGCACGACACATGTCACACGGCGCGTGACGCGCGGCGCAGCATGCGCCACGTGCATGGCCGTGCGACGCAGAAACGTCAGCGGCACCGCCACGCGGCACGGCCGGCACCTCGCTGCAAAGTCCCGGTCATTGGTTTACTCTGCCTCGCAGCAGTGTGCATTGCCCCGCCCGATCGGCCATCCGGCCGACTTCGTTTCAACCCGCCACTCGGAGACACTATGTACAAGCGTATTCTGGTTGCCGTCGACGGCAGCGACACGTCCCGCCATGCGTTCGATGCCGCGCTGGCGCTCGCGAAATCGCACGGCGCCGAGCTGCAACCGTTCTACGTGGTCGAGAACGCCGCGATCTACTACAACGTGCCCGGCTACGATCCGTCCGTGCTGCGCGATCAGCTCGTCGCGCAAGGCAACGCACTCGCGAAGGATTTCACGACGCTGATGCAGGCAGCAGGCGTGAAAGGCGAGACGAAGCTGAGCGAAGCGACGTCGCTCAACGACGTATCGTCGCTGATCCTCGACGGCGCGAAAGCGTTCGATGCCGATCTCATCGTGCTCGGCACGCACGGCCGCCGCGGGTTCCGCCGCCTCGTGCTCGGCAGCATCGCCGAGCAATGCGTACGCCACGCGACGCTGCCCGTGCTGCTGATTCCGGCGGCCGCCAACGTCGACGAACCGGCTGCATGAACGGCGGTCGGCATGCGCGGCCGGTCGCGACGTTTTGTCACCCGACAGCCGCAAGTTGCGGTGGGACAATGATTCCGTCGATTCAACGCCGGAGTAAACGATCATGCTGACGCCCGTCGCTACACGTCCCGCCGCCACGCCTCATGCGGGCAGTTGGGCTCCTCGCCAGGCTGCGCACTGCTCGACGTGCGCCATGCGGCACCTGTGCATGCCGCAGGGCCTGGCGCCCGAAGCGCTCAGTCGCCTCGAGTCGGTCATCTGCGCGGCGCGCCCCGTCAAGCGCGGCGAAGCGCTGTTCCGCGAAGGCGACGCATTCGACAACCTGTACGCGGTGCGTTCGGGTTCGCTGAAAACCGTCGCGACGCGCCACGACGGCCGCGAGCAGGTCACCGGCCTGCATCTCGCCGGCGAAGCGCTGGGCCTCGACGGCATCTGCGACGACACGCATCCGCGCACCGCGGTCGCGCTGGAAGACAGCTCCGTCTGCGTGATCCCGTACAGCGCGCTCAAGACGCTGTGCTCGGAAGCCGGTTCGATGCAGCTGCGCATGCACAAGCTGATGAGCGAACAGATCGTGCGCGAAACGTCGCAAACGATGCTGCTCGGTTCGCTCAATGCCGAAGAACGCGTCGCCGCGTTCCTGCTCGACGTATCGTCGCGCTATCTGAAGCGCGGTTACTCGCCGTCGGAGTTCAACCTGCGGATGACGCGCGAAGACATCGGCAGCTACCTCGGCATGACGCTCGAAACGGTCAGCCGCACGCTGTCGAAATTCCAGAAGCGCGGCCTGATCGAAATGCAGGGCCGCCACGTCCAGATCGTCGATTTCGACGGCCTGCAGCACCTCTGATGCCACACGGCGCGCCCCTCGCGCGCGCCGCCCGCCTCGCCTCACCGATCAGTCGAGAAACAGCGCGGCGCGCGCCTTCAGCGCCGCGCTGAAATCGTCGAGCCAGCCGATCGACAGGCGCCAGCTCTGCCAGTACAGTTCGATGTCGACGGTTCGCCCGCGCGACATGTCGACCAGTTCGCCCGCCGCCAGCTGGCGGTCGACCATCCGGTCCGGACACATTCCCCATCCCAATCCCGTTTCGCACGCACGCAGGTAGCCCGCGACGTGCGGTATCCAGTGCTGCGGCGGATCGAGATCCGCGCGCGTCACGCGCCGGATGAAACGCGCCTGCAGCCCGTCCTTCGGGTTGAACATCACGCACGGCGCGCGGCGCAGCGCATCGCGCGTGATGCCCGCGCCGAAGTAGCGCTCGTAAAACGCCGGCGAGCACACCGCGCGATAGCGGATGCGCCCGAGCCGCTCCGACCGGCACCCCTGGATCGGCTCGGCCTGCGCGGTCACGGCGCCCTGCACGCTGCCGTCGCGAATGCGCGACGCCGTGTAATCCTGGTCGTCGATCACGAGGTCGAGCAACGTCTCGCGCTCCGTGCAGAACGGCCCGACCGCGTCGATGAACCACGTCGCGACGCTGTCGTCGTTGACGGCCACACGCAACGTCGGCCACGCGCTCGCGATCTGACCCGGCAGCGCCGGCATCCGGCCCCCCAGCTCGGCCTCGAGCAGTTGCACGCGCTCGGTATGCCGGCACAGCAGCGCCCCTGACGTGGTCGCGACGCACGGCTGCCCGCGCTTGACGAGCACGCTGCCGACCCGTTCCTCCAGCAGCTTCACGCGCTGCGACACCGCCGACGCCGTGACATTCAGCTCCTTGGCTGCCCGCTCGAACGAGCCGTGCCGGATCACGGCCGCGAGGGCATCGAGCAACGCGTAGTCGAGCATTAGATTTCCTTAATCTGCATTAGGTGAATTAGCTTCTCTTATTTTCATGCTGACCGCAGACTAGCGCTACCCGATTCATCCGTCCACTGCTTCTACGGCTGTCACTCTCCATGAACTGGCTCGCTTTTTCCCACGGCGCCGCACTCTGCGGATCGCTCATCGTCACCATCGGCGCGCAGAACGCCTTCGTGCTGCGGCAGGGCATCATGCGCTCGCATATCGGCAAGATCGTGCTGCTGTGCGCACTGTCCGACATGATCCTGATCGGCGCGGGCGTCGGCGGCGCATCGGTGCTCGTCGAACGCTATCCGACCTTCGTCCACGTCGTGCTGTACGTCGGCCTCGCGTATCTCGCATGGTTCGGCATCAACGCGCTGCGCCGCGCGTTCAAGCCGGGCCACGAAACGCTCGACGTGCGCGGCGACGCGGTCGCGCCGCCGCCGCAAAGCGGCCTGGCGATCGTGCTGATGACCCTCGCGTTCACGTGGCTCAACCCGCACGTGTATCTCGATACGTTCCTGCTGATCGGCACGGCCGGCGCACGCGAGCCGGAAGGCACGCGGCTCTCGTTCGCGATCGGCGCGATGTCGGTCAGCGTCGTGTGGTTCCTCGGGCTCGGCTACGGTGCGCGACTGCTGGCACCGTGGTTCCGCAAGGCTGTCGCGTGGCGCGTGCTGGACGGCGCGATCGGCAGCATGGTGCTGTTTCTCGCGGCCGTACAGTTGCGCTGACCGGCACACCGTCGCACGGGCGGCCGTTCGCCGCCCGTCGTCCCGCCCGCTCCGGCGCCACGCCGGAGCATCTCCCCTCCCGCCCTTCCACCCGCTCCCGTCCACGCGCGATTCCGCGCTCAGGCGCGCCAGCCGCGACAAAAATCGGTTCCCGATCGAACGCAGCCACACGAAGCGCTCACGCAACGGACAGGGTGTCCGTCAACTGCGTCAAACCGTCCGTCATCGCGACGGCGCGCCGCCTGCACGAATCGGAGCGATCGGCGAGAATGTCCGGCGTCCCGCGACAACGGCGTGACCGCACCACGTACCCCGTCGTCTCGCCGTGATCGTCGCGGCCCATCCCGCAGTTCCATTCCGTCACCCCGCAGATATCGGAGCAGAACATGGCACTACGCACCCTCGGCACGTCGAACATCCAGGTTTCGCCGCTCGCGTTCGGCGGCAACGTCTTCGGCTGGACCGTCGACGAGAACACGTCGTTTGCGCTGCTCGACGCGCTCGCCGACACCGGCATCAACTTCATCGACACGGCCGACGTCTATTCGGCCTGGGCCCCCGGCAACAGCGGCGGCGAATCGGAAACGATCATCGGCAAGTGGCTCAAGCGCTCCGGCAAGCGCGAACAGGTCGTGATCTCGACCAAGGTGGGCCTGCTGGCCGCGCGCGCGGGGCTGACCCGCGACAACATCCTGAAAGCCGCCGACGATTCGCTGCGCCGCCTGCAGACCGACTACATCGACCTGTATTTCTCGCACAGCGATCTCGCCGATACGGCCCCGCTCGAGGAAACGCTCGGCGCCTATCAAACGCTGATCGACGCGGGCAAGGTGCGGATCATCGGCGCATCGAACTACAGCGGCGCACGCCTGCGCGAAGCCGCCGACATCAGCAAGCGCGACGGCCTGCCCGCGTATCAGGTCATCCAGCCGGAATACAACCAGCTCGACCGCGCCGACTACGAACGCGATCTCGAACCGGTCGTGCGCGACCTGAAGCTCGGGGTCGTCAACTACTACGCGCTCGCGAGCGGCTTCCTGTCGGGCAAGTACCGCAGCGAGGCCGACCTGAAGAAGAGCGTGCGCGGCGATCGCGTCGCCGGGTACCTCAATGAACGCGGGCTGCGCATCCTCGCGGCGCTCGATGCGGTAGCCGAGAAGCACGGCACGCAGCCGGCCGCGATTGCGCTCGCGTGGCAGATCGCCCGGCCGACGATCACCGCGCCGATCGCGAGCGCGACGTCGCTGGCGCAGCTGGAATCGCTCGGCGAAGCGATCCGCGTTCAGCTCGATCAGGACGACATTCGGCAGATCGACGAGGCGAGCGCGGGCTGAAGCCGGTGGCGGGCCGGTCGATCGGATCGCGCCGTCTGTGCGGTTCCACGACCGGCCGGTGTCATGTGCGCTCCCGTGTCGCCGCACTCGCGGGGGCGGGTAATTCGTGAGTGGCGGATGGATACAATGGCGTGCGCCCCGGGGGCCAGCGGCGCGGCCCGGCCATGTGACCGTCGAATTCCGCGACAACAGGATGGGTTACGAGCAGGACGTTTCGCTCGGGCTGACGTCGTCTTCGCCGAAATAACCGGGCGACACCTGTCTGCAGTGCGTACCGAAATGCACGCCGCATAGACGAAAACCGTCGTCGCGTTTTGACTGGCACGGCCGCTTGTGTTGACTCAGCCGGACATCGCTCACGCTTGCAGCCGCAACGCCCCGCTGCAAGCGCATCACGCGCCCGCCCCGGTCTTTCACCGATTGACCATGCCCTCCGACCTGCCCGAGACTGCGCCGCTCGGGCGGTCATTGGGAGAACGTCATGCCGGACACCAGCACGGAGATCGCCACGATCTCGACGCGCGCCGTACGCGGCCACGAGCGCGTCGACTTCTGGGTCGACCATGTCGCGCGCACGCTCGTGCGGATCGAATGCAGCGGCAAGTCGTCCGAAGGCATCGACGCGACGCTGCGCAAGCGCGACCTCGGGCTGTTCGGCGCATGCGACATCGTCGCGAACCGGCACGCGGTCGTGCGCACGCCGCACAACATCCACGCGGACCAGCGCGACGCCGTGTTCATCTGCCTGATGCACGCCGGGCAAGGCTATACGTTCCAGGACGTCGACTGCATGCAGCACGGGCCCGGCGATCTCGTGCTGTACGACACGTCGATGCCGTACGGTCACGGCTTTCCCGCCGACATGGCGATGACCGTGCTCGACGTGCCGCGCGACGTATTCGAGGCGCGCGTCGGCCCGTGGCGCTACCGCAGCCTCGTCAAGATCGATCGCGACGACGGCGTCGCGTCGTGGGCCGTGCGGCAGGTCTACGCGCTGCTCGCCGCGCAGCAGGAGCCGACGCCCGATGCGCGCGAACGGCGCGCCGCCGCGATCCTCGATCTCGTGCAGTCGATGCTGCGGCTGCGCGACGGCGACGCGTCGCCGACCAAGTCGACCGTCCACACGCTGTCGCGCGCCAAGGCGTTCATCGACAGCCATCTCGCCGACGATGACCTCGACAGCCGGGCGGTGAGCCGCGCGATCAACCTGTCGCCGCGCCAGCTCGCGCGCGTATTCGAGATTGAAGGGATGCCGCTCACCCGCTACATCCTTGCGCGACGGCTCGAACGCTGCCGCGCCGACTTGCGCGACCGGTCGCTGAAGCACCTGACGGTCAGCGAGATCGCATTCCGCTGGGGCTTCAACAACAGCGCACACTTCAGCCGCAGCTATCGCGCGCGCTTCGGCGAAACGCCGAGCGATACCCGCGCGCCTGCGCCGGCACCGGCCGACGCGCGCTAGTCCGCCACCTGCCACCCTCCACCCGCCGCCGTGTCCCTGCGAGGCAAGCACGGCGTCCGTCCCGGTCAAATGGGGCGGCATGGCGCTCGCTAAGCTGGCTTCCTGCGCGGCGGCACTCGTTTCGCCGCCCGACAGCAAGGAGAAGAAGCGGGATGGAGACGTACGACCATATCGTCGTCGGCGGCGGTTCGGCCGGCTGCACGGTCGCGCACCGGCTGGTGAAGGCCGGCAGGCGCGTGCTGCTGCTCGAGGACGGCCCGAAGGACGACAGCCTGTTCATCCGGATTCCGGCGACGTTCATCCGCGTGCTCGGCACGCGGCGCACGGTCACGTTCGAAAGCGAGCCGCAAGCCGGTGCGGCGGGACGCAAGACCTACGTGCCGCAGGGCCGCACGCTCGGCGGCGGCAGTTCGGTCAACGCGATGCTGTACGTGCGCGGCACGCGCGACGACTACGACGACTGGGCCGCGCTCGGCTGCACGGGCTGGGGCTGGGACGACGTGCTGCCCGTGTTCAAGCGTGCCGAATCGCACCTGCGGCTCTCCGAGCCGTTTCACGGCACCGACGGGCCGCTGAAGGTCGGCGACACGCGCTTCCGGCATCCGTTGAGCCTCGCGTTCGTGAAAGCCGCACAGGAAGCCGGCATCGCGTACAACGACGACTTCAACGGCGCCGCGCAGCATGGTGCCGGCTTCTACCACACGACGATCTTCGACGGGCAGCGCGGCAGCACCGCGGCCACCTATCTCGCCGACGCGCTCGGCCACCCGAACCTGCGCGTGCTGACCGGCTGCCGCGTCACGCGCATCCGCTTCGACGGCCGGCGTGCGAACGGCGTCGAATGGCGGACGGGAGGCGGTGCGACGGGTTCGGCCACCGCGCGCGCCGACGTCGTCCTCGCAGCCGGTGCGCTGAGCACACCGAAACTGCTGATGCTGTCGGGCATCGGGCCTGGCGCGCACCTGCACGCGCACGGCATCGACGTGCTGCACGACAGCCGCGACGTCGGCGCGAACTACCAGGACCATCTCGAAGTCTCGATCTACGGCCGCAGCCACGCGCCCGTCAGCCTGCTCGGCGAGGATCGCGGACTGAAGGCGCTGCGGCACGGGCTGCAGTGGATGCTGTGCCGCACGGGCCTGCTGACGTCGAACGTCGTCGAATCCGGCGCGTTCGTCGACACGACCGGCAGCGGCCGTCCGGACATCCAGTTCCACGTGCTGCCGACGCTCGTCGGCGACGTCGATCGCACACCGCTGCCCGGCCACGGCCTGTCGATCAACCCGTGCCTGCTCAGGCCGCGCTCGCGCGGTTCCGTGCAACTGCGCGGCAACGATCCGGCCGCGCCCATTCTGTTCGACAGCGGTGCGCTGTCCGACCCGGCCGACGTCGACGGCCTCGTGCGCGGCGTCGCGCTCGCGCGGCAGATCATCCGTGCGCCGTCGCTCGCCCGCATCGTGCGCGAAGCCGAGACGCTGACCGACACGGCACTCGCCGACTACGTGCGGCATCGCGCGAAAACGGTCTATCACCCGGCCGGCACCTGCCGCATGGGCAACGACGAACATGCGGTCGTGACGCCGCGCCTCTCCGTGCAAGGCGTCGACGGATTACGGATCTGCGATGCATCGGTGATGCCGCGCATCGTGTCCGGCAATACGAACGCGCCGACGATCATGATCGCGGAGCGCTGCGCTGAATTCATGCTGGCGGAGTGACGCAACGCGGCGCGCAGGCGCTTTCGTTCACGACAATAAAAAACGGCGCGTGACACACGCGCCGCCACATCAACTGCCGGTATCAGCTCCCGGCCGCGCGCGCCGCCTCGCGCAGCGCCATCGGCGACGCGCCATAGCGATCGCGAATCGCACGGCTGAAGTGCGCCTGGCTCGAAAACCCCCAGCGAAACGCGATCTCGCCGACGCTCGTCTTGCGCAGCCGCGCATCGGTCAGCTCGCGATGCGCATGCGACAGCCGCTCCGACCAGAGGTGCTGCGTGATCGACTCGCCTTCGGCCGCGAAGAGCCGGCTCAGATGCCGCAGCGACAGCCCGACCGCATCGGCGACGGCCTGCGGACCGAGTTCCGGGTCGCCGAGGTGCGTCGCGATGTACTGCTTCGCGGTCAGCAGATACGACAGCGAAGCCCGCGACGCGCCCGCACCATTCACTTCCGCGTCGATGAGTTCCGCGATCAGCGTGCGCGTGTGTTCGGCGAACCGTGCGGCATCGCGCTCGACCGGATCCTTCATGAAGCGCTCGACGCTCGCGCGCAACGTCGCGCCGAGCATCGCGCCCGCGCCCGGCTTCGGCGCGATCCGCAGCGGCAGCGCCGCCAGTTCCGCATCGAGCCGGTCGTCGAACGTCGTGATCGGAATATCGATCAGCAGCTGCCGCATCGGCGTCAGGAATCCGAACAGATAGGGCACGCGCGTGTCGTAGACGACGACATCGCCGGCATCCGCGAGCAGGCAGCGATCGCGCTGGATGAAATACGCGCGCCCGCTCAGGATCTGGCACGCGAACAGCGACTCCTTCGGTAGCTGGCGCACCAAGGCGGGGCTGCGCTCGATCACGTGATCCTGGCCGCTGATGTCCGCGATGCCGAGGCCCGGCAGCGCGATATCGGTCTTCTCGACCTCGAGCCCGGCCGGCGACAGCGACGAGCAGCGCAGGCCGACCAGCGTCGCCGCATTGAACGCATCCCAGTACGCCATCCTGTCGCGCGCCGGCACGTCGGCGGTCGAGCCTCGCGTGCGGGCAAAAACGGTCGTATTCGTCACGTCGCCTCCTGCTGGCGCCTGTCGTGCGGAGCAGCACGGATTGGGGGATGGTTCGTCTGGATTCTGGTGCGATGCAATGTCCGGCGCGGTCAAGCAATTCGTCCAGCCCAGTCAAGAGCGGCGCGCACCGGCTGGCTAAAGTCGAGCCCACGACACCTCATACAAGGAGACAAACCGTGGTCGACAAAGCCGTAGCCGAATTCTGGCAAAACATCCCGCCGATTGCCAATCCGTTCAAGCCCGATGCGCTGCCCGAAGCGTACATCGCGAACGCGGCCACCGACGACGAGCGCTATTACGTTCCGTTCACCGAAACGGTTTCGTCGCGACCGCTGTGGATCTCGCCGTCGCAGAACAAATGGTGCGACATCCTGATGGCCAAGGAAGCCGGGCTCGTGAACCGGCACTATCACCCGCACGAGGTATTCGCTTACACGCTGTCAGGAAAGTGGGGTTATCTGGAGCACGAATGGACCGCGACGCGCGGCGATTTCGTGTACGAGACGCCGGGCGAAGGCCACACGCTCGTCGCGTTCGATCACCCCGAACCGATGCGCGCGTTCTTCATCGTCAAGGGGCCGCTGATCTGGCTCGACGAAGCCGGCAACCCCGACGGCTACTTCGACGTGCACTCGTACATCGCGATGTGCAAGGCGCATTACGAGAAGGTCGGCCTCGGCGCGCAAGCGATCGAGAAGCTGTTCCGCTGACGCGCGGCGAGGCTCACCATGACATCCCCTTCCTCCTCCAGATCCGCCTGGACGTATGAAAACAGGCTGCTGCTGATCCTGTTCATGACGTTCGGCTTCGTGTTCTTCGACCGCCTCGCGCTGTCGTTCCTGTTCCCGTTCATGTCGGCCGAGCTGCACCTGACGAACACGCAGCTCGGCATGGTGTCGTCCGCGCTCGCGCTCACGTGGGCGTTGTCCGGTGCCGTGACCGGCGCGTGGTCCGACGCGCGCGGCACACGCAAGCCGCTGCTGATCGCGGCCGTGCTCGGTTTTTCCGTGTGTTCGGCGCTGTCGGGGCTCGTCGGCGGCTTCGCGAGCCTGATCGCGTTCCGCGCGCTGATGGGCATCGCCGAAGGCCCCGTGCTGCCGCTGTCGCAATCGCTGATGGTCGAAAGCTCGACGCCGAGCCGCCGCGGGCTGAACATGGGCCTGCTGCAAGGCTCCGCCGCCGGCCTGCTCGGCGCGATGATCGGCCCGCCGGTGGTCATCGGCATCGCGACCACGTACGGCTGGCGCGAAGCGTTCTACGTGTCGTGCGTTCCGGGCTTCCTGATCGCGTTCTGCATCTGGCGCTGGGTGCGCGAAGTGCCGCCCGGCGGCGTGCGGCACGCGCAGGCCGATACCGCCGGCGCGCCGGCCGCGAGCGGCGCGGCAGTCAGCCGCTGGGCGCTGCTGAAGGAACGCAACATCCTGCTCTGCATGCTGATCAGCTGCTTCTTCCTCACGTGGTTCATCGTGATCATCTCGTTCGCGCCGGTATTCCTCGTGGAAAGCCGCCACCTGTCGCCGTCCGACATGGGCGTCGTGATGACCTGCCTCGGCGCCGCCTGGGTGTTCTGGGGCTTCGCGGTGCCGGCGATCTCCGACCGGATCGGCCGCAAGCCGACGATGATCGCGTTCGCGCTGATTGCCGCCGTGTGCCCGGTCGTGCTGATCCATGCCGGCTCGCTCTGGGCGCTCGGCGCGCTCGTGTTCGCCACGTACACGGGCCTCGGCTGCTTCACGCTGTTCATGGCGACGATCCCCGCCGAAACGGTGCCGCCGCGCGCAATCGCCAGCGCGCTCGGCCTGATCATGGGCGCGGGCGAGCTGATCGGCGGCTTCGTCGCGCCGACCGTCGCCGGCTTCGCGGCGGACAAGTACGGCCTGCAGTTTGCGATGTGGACGTCGGCTGCCGGCGCGATCCTCGCGTGCGTGCTGTCGTTCGGCCTCGTCGAGACCGCACCCGCCGTGCTGCGCAAGCGCGCGCTCGCCGGCACGGCCGCGAGCCGTCTCGATGCACACAACCTCGGAGGGCGCTGACATGCGGGCACTTCAATGGCATGGCCCACGTGACGTCCGTCTCGTGGAAATCGACAAGCCGCGCGTCGGCCCCGGCGACGTGCGCATCGCGGTCGCGTATTGCGGAATCTGCGGCAGCGACCTGCACGAATACGCGGACGGCCCGCACGCGATACCGGTCGACACGCCGCATCCGCTGTCGCGCCGCACCGCGCCACTGACGCTCGGCCATGAGTTCAGCGGCACCGTCGTCGAAGTCGGCGACGGCGTGACGGCGCTACGCGCGGGCGATCGCGTCGCGGTCGAGCCCGAGTATCGCTGCCACCAGTGTGCGTACTGCCACGCGGGGTCGTACAACCTGTGCGTGTCGATGGGCTTCGCCGGGCTGATGGGCGACGGCGGGATGGCCGACTTCGCGGTCGTGCCGGCCTACATGCTGCATCGCCTGCCGGACGGCGTGAGTCTCGAACAGGCCGCCGTGATGGAGCCGGCCGCCGTCGCGCTGCACGCGTTGCGGCGTGGCGAACTGCGGCTCGGCGAAACCTGCGCGGTGTTCGGGCTCGGACCGATCGGCCTGCTGCTGATCATGCTCGCGAAGCTGCAGGGGGCAACGACGCTCGTGGCCGTCGACGTGTCGCCCGAACGGCTCGCAGCAGCCAAACGCTTCGGCGCAACGCATACGTTCGATGCGCGCGCACTCGGCGCCCCCGCGCTGCAGGACGCGATCCGCGCGGCCACGGGCGGGTTCGGCGTCGACGCGAGTTTCGAAGCGGCCGGGTTGCCAGCCACGTTCGAATCGGCGATGCAGGCGCTGCGCAAGGGCGGCCGCGTCGTCATGGTCGGCCTGATGCCGCACGCGGGCTTCGACGCGTTCCGCGCGGTCAACGACGAGCTGACCATCACGACGAGCGTCGGTTACCGGCACGCGTATGAAGACCTGCTGCGCATCGTCGCATCGGGCGCGCTCGACCTCACGTCCATCGTCACGCGCACCGTGTCGCTCGAAGAGGCCGTCGCCGACGGCTTCGACGCGCTGCTCGCCGACCGCGCGCAGATCAAGATCCTCGTTTCACCCGCGCAACGGCCGGCCCGTCGCGCGCACACCATCGGGAGCGTCGAGCATGAGTCGTCAGTGGGCGTTTGAGGGCCAGTCCGTCATCGTGACGGGCGGTACATCGGGCATCGGTGCGCGCACGGCGATGCGCTTTGCGGAAGCCGGCGCGTCGGTCGTCGCGCTCGGGCTCGATGCGGCGGGCCCGCATGCGCCCGTGCATGCCGGGATCCGGTGCGTGGAACTCGACGTGACCGACAGCGATGCGCTGACACGCACGATCGCGGCGCTGCCGCGGCTCGACGTGCTCGTCAACGGTGTCGGCATCAGCCGGCACGCGGACGAATACCGGATGGACCAGTTCGAGCGCGTGCTGAACGTGAACCTGACGTCGGTGATGCGGGCCTCCGACGCCGCGCGGCCGGCGCTGTCGGCGCACGGCGGCAGCATCGTCAATGTCGCGTCGATGTACACGTACTTCGGCAGCAAGGACCGCCCCGCGTACAGCGCGAGCAAGGGTGGCATCGCGCAGCTCACGCGCTCGCTCGCGCAGGCGTGGGCCGATCGCGGCATTCGCGTGAACGCGGTCGCGCCCGGCTGGATCGACACACCGCTCAGCAGCGGCCTGATGGCCGACACGCAGGCGTCGCGGCGCATCCTCGAGCGCACGCCGCTCGCGCGCTGGGGCACGGCCGACGAGGTTGCAGAAGTCATCCTGTTCCTGTGCTCGCCCGGCGCATCGTTCGTGACCGGAGCGGTCGTGCCGGTCGATGGCGGGTATTCGACGGTCTAGCGCGCGGCTCGACGGGCATCGGCAGGCGCGCGAGTGCCGCCGATGCCCGTCGCACACCGGTTGCCGCCGAACCGGGATTCGACCGGCTCAGGTTTTTTCATATCAATCAGTAGTCCAATCAAAAATATCCGATCCGATCGGAAACATGTGAGGAGCACATTGGAGATGACGAAAAAGACCCTTCTGGCGCTTGCGGCATGCGCCCTTCCCGCCGCATCGTTCGCGCAGAGCAGCGTGACGATGTTCGGGTTGATGGATGCCGGCATCAGCTATGTCAGCAATCAGGGCGGCCACGGTGCCGCGAAGTTCGACGACAACATCTTCTTCCCGAACCTGCTCGGTTTCGAAGGCAAGGAGGATCTCGGCGCGGGCACGCGCGCGATCTTCCGGCTCGTCAACCAGTATTCGCTCGGCAACGGCTCGATCATCGGCGGCGGGCTGTTCGCGCGCACGGCCTATGTCGGGCTGCAGAACGACCGGTACGGCACGCTGACGCTCGGCAATCAGTACGAGTTCATGGTCGACGCGCTGGCCGCGAGCGGCAACGAGATCGCGCAGGATCTCGTCGGCCTGTACGGCTTTCGCAACGGCCCGTTCGACAAGCTCGCGTTGCCGAACAACCCGACCGGCGCATTCGACTGGGATCGCGTCGCGGGCAGCAATCGCGTGGCCAATTCGGTCAAGTACACGAGCCCGTCGCTGTCGGGCCTGACCTTCGGCGCGCTGTACGGTTTCGGGAACGTCGCGGGGTCGGTCGGCGCGAACAACACGGTCAGCGTCGGCGCAAGCTACGACAACGGCCCGTTCGGCGCCGGCGCGGCCTATACGAACCAGAAGTACGGCGCGACGGACGGGCTGCCGCCGACCAGCGTGCGCAACTGGGGTGCGGGCGTGCACTACACGCTCGGCACGGTCACGGGGAAAGCGCTCTTCACGACCGTACGCAACGCGCAGAACGGCGCGGGCGCGTGGTCGGCGGAAGCCGGCGCCGCGTGGCGGCCGGCGCCGGCATGGGTGATCGGCGCGAGCTACACGTACATGAAGGGCAACGACACGCTCGACAACGCACACGCGCACCAGTTCCTGGCCGCCGTCCAGTACTGGCTGTCGAAGCGCACGATGGTCTACGTGGCGGGCGTGCATCAGCGCGCAAACCACGGCAGCAATGCGCAGATCAACGGCGTGATGGACGCGAACGGCGCGTCGAGCGGCGCGCTGCAATCGATCGCGCGGATCGGGTTCAGCACGCGGTTCTAGGCCGCTGCCTCCGGCGGATCCGGTCGGCGATCCTGCGTCCGGATCGCCTGACGACACGGGCGCGGCGCCAGCCTCCCTGCCGCCCGCGTCATCACACGCGGCCGGCCACCCGCCGATTCCGATCGCACAGCATGGATGCACGCAGCCGCTGCTAACCCGACGATTCCGCGCCGCCCCCATCCTGCATCGCTGCTTCCCGACATTGCGACGGCGTGACGCCGAAGCGCCGGCGAAACAGGCGCGCGAAATAGGCCGGATCGGAGAACCCCGACTGCAGCGCGAGACGCGTAATGCTCGCGCCGTCGGCGCCGGTCTGCGACAGCACTTCGTGGCACTTCTCGAGCCGCAGGCGCTGGATCATCGCCTGCGGCCGCTCGCCGATCGACTCGAACGCCTGGTAAAGCGTGCGGCGGCACACCTTCAATGCGGCCGCAATGCGATCGGGCGACAGTTCGCCGTCGTCCAGATGCCGATGCATGTATTGCTGCGCGTCGCGCAGCAACGTCTCGCGGATCTTGCGCCGCGAAGCGGGCGCCGTGCCGTCCGTGAAATCGATTGCCTCGGCGAGCAACGTCGCCACCAGTTCCAGCACGCCGAAGCGGCTGCGCGGATTCATGCGCCGGCCCTCGGCGATCATCGCCTGCAGGCTGGCCAGCGCCACGGCCGCGCCGCCCGTCGTCGGCATCGCGCGCCCGATCGCGTGGCGGGCCAACGTCAGCAGCGCGTCATGATCGGCCACTTCGCACAGCATCGTGACGAATTCGCCGTGTGCGTCGCTTTGAATCCAGTACGGGCTGCTTGCCTCGTACACCGTGAAATGCCTTGGCGGCACGACCACTTCGCACGCACCCTGCTCGAGTCTCGCCACGCCGCTCAATTGCCAGATCACCTTGACGTAGCGGTGCTTCAGCGTCTTGCAGGCGTCGCGTCCGATGGAGGCGCTATGCGCGCTTGCCGCAATGCGCGCCACGCGGCAGCGCGCATGATCGAACACGTCGACGCTGGCGTCGAATGCACCGGACGCGCCGGCGTTGAGCTCCAGCGGAAAGAACCGATGCCGGATCTGCTCCGACCAGCACGATAGTGCGCCCTCCCGCAGCGGCGGATGCGATCCCGAATCGACCATGACGTTCGCCTCCAGAAATATCCGGCTTTCAAGTACGTCCATTGCCTGGCCGCCTGCATGCGCAGGCAGCGGGCTCGACGATCGACTCGCCCGGCTTCCGGTCGCGTGCGGCGACACGCACTCGGCAAGCATCGATGAGAGGGGATCGGCTCGTAGCGTACGGCGCGTCGACGCAAAAGAACATTCGCACAACTCCCATGCGCGACCGGAACGCTACCTGACGCAGTAAAGATTTCACCTAGATGCACCGCACTCCTGATGGCTCTGCACGCAAACACATGCGAGCGGAAAACTGGCGCGGCACCCTGCTGACGGGCGGAAACCGGCTTCCCGCCGGGCTTCACGCAACCGGCCCATGCCGTCACGCACCCCGTCCAAAGACAAACAGCGGCCGCTCACGCGCCGCAGCAGGAGACAAACGATGAAACGACGATCCATTTCCCTGATGCTGTCCGCACTCGCCGTCGCGCACGGCGCCCACGCAACCGAAGGTGGCGGCTCCGTGTACCCGACCGGGGCAGAAGGCTACCTGTGCTGCGCACTGCCACCGCCCGGGCTCTATGCGCTGATCTATGCGGAGCGCTATCACGCCGGCGAACTGCGCGATAACGACGGCCGCAACGTCGCGCCGCCGGACTTCAGCATCACCGCCTATTCGGTAACGCCGCGGATCGTGTGGGTCACGCCTTACACGTTTGCCGGCGCATCGCTGGCCATGCATGCGCTGCTGCCGCTCGTGACGCTCGACGTGCACGCGGGCGGGCAATCGCAACGGCGAACCGGCGTCGGCGACATGACGTTCGGGCCGGCGCTCGGCTGGCACGTCACCCCGACGCTGCACACGCTGCTCGCCGTCGATTTCTTCGCGCCGACGGGCCGGTACGACAAAAGCGATCTGGCCAACATCGGCCGAAACTACTGGGCGATCCAGCCGATCGCGGGCATCTCGTATGGCGGCCGTACCGGGCCGGTGTTCGACGCGAAGCTCATGTGGACCTTCAACCAGCGCAACCACGCGACGGACTACCAGTCCGGCCAGGAATTCATCGTCGACTATTCGGCGGGCTGGGGTTTCGGCAACGGCCTGACGGTCGGCGCGGGCGGCTATGTCTACCGGCAGATGACGGACGATTCGCAGGCCGGACACACCATCGCCGGCAACCGCGGCCGTTCGTTCGCGATCGGCCCGTCGATCAAGTACGACAGCGGAAAGGGCTGGTTCGTGACCGCCAAATACCAGATGGAAACCGATGTGCGAAACCGCCCGGAAGGCGCGGCGTTCTGGCTCAAGGCCGTGTTTCCGCTCTGATTCGAATGGGTCCGCGTCGGCGTCGCCCGACGCGAAGGCGGCGCAGGTCATCCCTGCGCCGCCCGTTTCAGCGTCCGAGCAGCAGATCGGCGCCGCGTTCGCCGATCATGATCGCCGGCGCATTGGTATTGCCGCTCGGCACCTGCGGGCAGATCGAGCAATCGATCACGCGCAGATTGGAGAAGCCGTGCACGCGCAGCGTCTTCTGGTCGACCACCGACGTGCGCGGATCCGTGCCCATCCTGCAGGTGCCGGCCGGGTGATAGACGGTCTTGATGTCCTGCCGCACGAATCGCTCGATCGCCGGCAGATCGTCCGGATCGATCCGGGCCGGTGCGACGATTTCCTTCACGTGCGCCTGGAGCGCCTTCGCCGACAGGATCCTGAGCCCGGCCTGAACGGCCCGGATCTGGCCGTCGAGGTCGGCCGGGTCGCTCAGGAAGTTCGCATCGATCGTCGGCAGGTCCGCCGGATCCCGGCTGCGCAATCCCACCTGCCCGCGCGATTTCGGTTGCAGATGGCCGACCTTGACCGACATGCCATGCTCGCTCGCCGGCGGCTTCTCGCCCGGCGTATTGTCGAAATTGTCGAGCAGCGGCAGGAAGTGGAACTGGACATCGGGCCGCCCGGTGCCCTGCGTGTCGATGAATGCGCCGCCTTCAAGGATGTTGCTGGTCAGCAGGCCGCTCCTGAAGCACTTCCATTGCAGGAAATGGCGCATCGCGCGGAGCCCCGTGTTCTCGCCGTAGAGGCTCGCCGGCGTGCGAATCGACGCCTGCACCGACATGTGCAGATGATCGTGGAAGTTCTTGCCGGCCGGCAACGCGGCAACCGTATCGATCCCGAGCGCGGCGAGCTGCTCCGCCGGCCCGATGCCGGACAGCATCAGCACTTTCGGACTCCCGATCGCCCCCGCGCTCACCACGACTTCGTTGCGCACGCGCACCGACACGGGCGCATTGCCGCCCTCGCTGAATTCGACCGCGACCGCACGCCCGGCCTCGGTCCGGATCCGGTGCACGAGCGCGCCGGTCACCACCTTCAGCTTCGCGTCGTTGCGCACCGATGCCAGATAAGTCTGCGCGGTGCTCGCGCGTTCGCCGTTGCGCGTCGTCGTCTGGTAATAGCCGATGCCCTGCTGCACTTCGCCGTTGAAATCGTTGACGTAGGGCAAGCCCATTTCCTGCCCGGCCCGGATGAACGCGGCCGTCAACGGATGGCGATAGCGGTTCTCGCTGACGGGCAGCGGGCCGGTCTGGCCGTGATACGCAGGCCCCAGGCTTTCGTTCGCTTCCGCCTTCTTGAAATACGGCAGCACGTCGTCGTAGCGCCAGTCCGTGCATCCCCACTGCGTCGCCCAGTCGTCGTAGTCCTCGCGCTGCCCGCGGATATAGATCATCCCGTTGACGGAACTGCCGCCGCCCAGCACCTTGCCCTGCGCGATGATCATGCTGCGACCGTTCGCGTTCGGCTGCGGCTCGGTCATGTAGGGCCACGATTTCTTCTGGAACACCTGCATCACGCCGCCCGGAATCCGGTGGAACGGATTGTCGTCGCGCGTGCCGGCCTCCAGCACCAACACCGAACCGGCATTCTGCTGGATCAGCCGCGCGGCCACGACGCAACCGGCGGAACCCGCGCCGATGACGACGTAATCGAAGGTCAGGTCTTGAGTAGTCATGTGTCTGTCGATAGGGATGGGCGGGCAAGCAACGCAATGCCCGCTATCTTGTTGTTGTGGTGTCTCCGTGCCGAAACGTCCGCGGCTACATCGCGATCGTGACGACCTTCTCCTCGAGGTACGCATCGAGCCCGCTTTGCGACAGGTCGCGCCCGACGCCACTGTCCTTGAAGCCGCCCCACGGCAGCCGCGCGTCGAGCGGGCTCCACGCGTTCACCGCGACCGCGCCGACCCGCAGACGGGCAGCGGTGCGGTGCGCGGTCGCGAGATCGCGGGTCCACAGCGACGCGGACAGCGCGTAGACGGTGTCGTTCGCCAGCGCGACGGCCTCGTCTTCCGTATCGAACGGAATGATCGTGCCGACCGGCCCGAACACTTCGTCGCGCGCGATGCGCATTGCCGGATCGACGTTCGCGAACACCGTCGGCCGCACGAAGAAGCCTTGCGACGGCACCGGCTCGTCGCCCGCGACCATCGTCGCGCCGTCGCGAAGCGCCGCTGCGATATGCGACTTCACGCGATCGGCATGGCGGGCGCTGATCAGCGCGCCCATCTGCGTCGCCGGGTCGAACGGCGTGCCGACCCTGACCGACCGCGCCGCATGCGCGAGCGCGCCGACCACGTCATCGTAGTGACGGCGCTGCACCAGCACGCGCGAGCCGGCCGCGCAGGTTTGCCCCTGGTTGACGAACAATCCCATCGCGACGCCGGCGATCGCCTGCTCGAGATTCGCGTCGTCGAAGATGATTTGCGGCGCCTTGCCGCCGAGTTCCAGCGTCAGCCGCTTGAACTGCGCGCCGGCTTCGCGTGCGATCGAGCGGCCGACCTCGGTGCTGCCGGTGAAACTGATCTTGTCGACACCCGGATGATTGACCAGCGCGGCCCCGACCGACGCGCCGATGCCGTGCACGAGATTCACGACGCCCGGCGGAAAGCCCGCCTGCACGGCCAGGTCCGCCAGCGCGCCGACCGCGAGCGGCGCGTCCTCCGACGGCTTGACCACGACCGTGCAGCCGGCCGCGAGCGCGGGCGCCAGCTTCCAGCACGCGATCATCAGCGGCGCATTCCACGGCACGATCAGGCCGGCGACGCCGACCGCCTCGCGCACCGTGTAGTTGAGGGTCGGGCGCCCCATGAAGCCGCCGGTCGGAATCTGGCGGCCTTCGAGCTTGTCCGCCCACCCGGCGAAGTAGCGCAGCGTGTCGATCGACATCGGCAGGTCCATCATGCGGACCTCCATGGCCGGGCGCCCCTGTTCGCGCGCGAGCAGTTCGACGAAGCGCTCCGCGTCGTGCTCGAGCAGGTCGGCCAGCCGGCTCAGCAGCTTCGCGCGCTCTGCGCCGGACAACCGGCTCCAGTGCCCGCCGTCGAATTGCGCGCGGGCCGCGCGTACGGCCCGATCGACGTCGGCGCCGGTGCCGGCCGCCACGCGCGCAAGCAGGTGTCCGGTGCACGGTTCGAATTTCTCGAACCACTCGCCCTGGGCGGCGTCGCACGCCTCGCCCGCGATCCGGTGTTGAAGGGTGTACTCGGCTGTCATGTGGCTGTCTCCAGATTAAACGCCGATCCCGCACTGAAAGGCGGATCGGCATATCTGGCCCACTGTAGGACGCGGGTTCTGGCGGCGCTGGGACATCCGTGCACCGAATGCAGGATTCACATGCACATGCGCGCGAAGTGTTCGTCGGCGGCGAACGCGGGTACACATGTCGGACGGTATCGGCGTGCTCACCCATAGACGATGGGTCGGTTTCGGGCGGGCGTTCAAGGCGCCGTTCGAGTGTAGTCCGGGGGCATATTGCGACGCACGCCGGCATGCCCCCGTGGCGTGACGCGATCCGCGTCCGGAGCGCGCGCGGGTGTCAGATGAATCGCAGCGAACCGTTGCCAACCTGACGTGCGAGGACCGGCGGGCAACTTCACTGCATCGTCGCCGAGCCCTTTCCCTCTTTGGCAACCCGGGCGGCACTGGATGCGCCGGACCAGAGCAACGCCGGCAATTGCCGCGACGACAGAACCGGCTCGTCCGCCGCACGCAATCCGGGCAAGCGATGCCACGCCACGCCAGGCTCGCGATGATGCTGTTGGTGATAGTTGATGTGGTACGGCCAGATAAAGAAGCGCCCCAGTAACCCGACGCGCCACGAATAGGTCCAGTCGTGCCAGCCCGCCGTGACACCCGGGCCGCCACTGTGTTCTGCAATGCTGCGGATTTTCTGCAGCAGCGCCCCGATCGTCACGAGGGGAATGAACCAAAGCGCCGCAAGGGTCAGCAGCTCGCGCACCGTGCATCCATGCACCAGCGGCGCCAGCAGGACACCCCAGGTCGCCATCGCCGCAAGCAGCGCGCGCGACATGGGTGCACCTCGCCCGTTCGCACGCCGGTATGCACGCATGTTTTTCACCATGTTGACGACGAGCAGATCACCGAGCAATTGTCGAATGAGCGGGAGCGTGTCGAGCGGCTCGAACTTCCATGGCTGCGCGTGATAGAGATAATTCCGCTCAGGATCCTGCGAAGTCCCGACGTGCCGATGGTGTGTGAGATGCAGCGGACGATAGAATTCGATGGGCACGAGGCCTGGTACGCCGATTGCGACGTTGATCAGAAAGTCGTTCGCGAAACGGCGGCGGGTCAAATGATAGTGCGTCGCATCGTGATACAGAATGAATAGCGCGTGTTGTCGGGTCGCGACAACGACGGCCGCGGCGAGGTAACCGCCCCAGTGCGCAGCCGACAACGCAACGCGCAGCGTTACAACGATGCAAAGCCATTCGAGCAGCAATGCGCCGGCCGTACGCAAGTCAACGTCGAGACGGACGAGCAGGGCCGTCGCACAGCCCACGCCAATGCCGAGCGCGGCACCGACGAGCATGTCCGTGACTAGATGCTGCCCGGTCGTCAGGACCGTGAGCGCCAACACTACGCTCCACGCGGCGTAATAGCGCGCGGCACGGACACGTAGCAGCGCCAGCACGACGGTTACCGCCACCGGCAGCGCAACATGTCCGCATGGACTCGCTGCGAGCGGCGTGTCGATCCGATACAGCCAAGCGAGCCATCCGGTCGCGACCGGTGGCCGGATGACCGCGGTCGGCCAGAACAGATGACTGACGAGGCACAGGCCTGCCGCAAGCGCACCCGCGAAAAAGGCGGGCAGCAGCCAATCGCTGCGCCGGCCGAACCAGACGATCGACGGCATCACGAGCGCGTAACTCAAATAAAGCGGCACGCTGGCGGGTACGTGCGGCACAAACGCATCGTACGGTCCCGGCCGCAACAGCGCCACGGGCGCCATCGGTGCGTGCGTGACCCAGAAGTACAGCGCGCCCGACACGGCCACGTAGATTGCGAGCCAGCGCCACGCATGGAACGCTGACGGTACGCGGGAAACGGAAACGGGAGGTATGGCGCGCATGATAAAAGGGAGCGGCTCGATCGCGTATCATAATAAATCGTTTTGCATGATTAACGACGCTATGCCGCTTCGAGCCAGTTCCATCCAACGTGCGCAACTGCGCGACGTCGACGTTGCACATATGTATGCGCTCTACTCGACCTGCTACCGGGATACGGAACGGGCACGCTTCGAACACGACCTCGACGACAAGACGCACTGCGTCATCATGCGCGATGACACGGGCGTGCTGCGCGGCTTCTCCACGCTCAAACTCTACGAACAGCAGTGGCGCGGCACTACGCTGCGCATCCTGTTTTCCGGCGATACGATCGTGGATCCCGCGTGCTGGGGCAGCCAACAACTCGCGTTTTGCTGGATCCGGCTCGCCGGTGAGCTCAAGCGCCGCGCGCCCGACGCCGCGCTTTACTGGTTTCTCATCTGCAAGGGACATCGGACGTACCGCTACCTGCGCGCGTTCGCGCACGACTTCTCCCCGCGATTCGACCGGCCAACTGAACCTGCGAGTCAGGCATTGCTCGATCATCTGGCTGTCGAACGCTTCGGGCAGGCATACGACGCCGCGTCGGGCATACTCGACTTTGCGGTACCGCAAGGCCGCCTCTCCCCCGCCCTTGCCGATGTGCCGGACATACACCGGCGTATGCCCGACGTCGCGTATTTTCTCGAACGTAATCCGGACTATGCGCGCGGCAACGAACTCGTCTGTCTGTGCGAACTGACGCCGGAAAACCTCCGGCCGATGGCGAGGCGGATCTTCACCGGTGAATGAGCCGACGACGCGGATCCGTCCGGCCACTGTGGCCGACAACGAGCGACTCCTGGCATTTCAAGCGCGATATGCAATGCGCGGCGGGCTACCGCTTCGCTTCGATCGGTCGCCGGATTACTTCGCGCTACATCGGTGTCATTCGGACGACTACCGAACCTGGCTTGCGGAGGACCAAACCGGGCGCGTCAAGGGAATGGCAAGCATGGTCGTTCGCGACGGTTACCTCGTCGGCGAGAAACAGCGTATCGCTTACCTTGGCGACTTGCGCATCGCACCCGATCGCGAGTTGGCGCGCATATGGGTCGACTATGTCGCCGATCGCCTCGCGGATCTCGCCCGGTACGAGGATGTGCAACATACGTACTGCTGCGTCATCCGCGACAACCGGATCGCAACGCAATCGCTATTCGGGACGGGCAAGCGGACCCGGCTCGGATTTCGGCATTGGCGCGGCTACAGTAATGTATCGATCTATGCACGGCGTTTCGCTGGGCGACGCTGCGGCTCCGTCAGGATCACGAACGCATCGGGCGCGGATGCCGACGCACTCCGCGCATTCCTGGACCATGAATCACGCTCCCAGCCCTTCGGTTGCGTCTTTACGACGGACGAATTCGCGCGCCGCCTGAGCGCATGGCCCGACTTCGGGATCGAACGTTTCATGATCGCACGCAACGCGCAAGGTCGTATCGTGGGCTGCGTTGCTCCGTGGGATGCGGGACGTATCAAGCGCATCATGCTGGAACGTCTGCCGCGCTCCCTCGGAGCACTGCGCTACGGCTTCAACGCGATCGCGCCGTTGCTCGGACGCCCTCCCATCGCAGCACCCGGCCAGCCGCTTCAGGACACCTACCTGACCCATCTGCATGTGAGCGGACGCGACCCGGACATCGCACAGGCACTGCTCGATGCGGTCTGGCAACGAGAGCGGAGCCGCTATGCCCTGCTGCAGCTTTGCCTGTACGATCACGATCCGCTATGGCCCGCCTTGCACGGCTATCGGTACACCGCACTGCCGATGGATCTATACACGCTATCCACGCCCGGTGCGAGCGCACTCGATCCAGGTGGCGCCGAAGCGATCCCGGGATTCGAGATCTATCTCGTCTGACCGCTCGCGACCGCTGCCGCTCGCGTGTCGTTCAGGAGCGCAACGAGTGCAAGCCAGAAACGTCCCGCATCGAAGCCGGCGCCGCCGAGTACGGGCTGGCCATGGTCGAGATGCGGCACGCACACTTGGGGCATGCCGCGAATCGTCTGGTGGTCGAGGTAGAACTGTCCGTCATGCGCACAACCGGGACGGTAGCTGTCGAGGCGTGCGTGATGTGCGTCGAACCGGGACGTGCGTTCTATCGACCAGCTCACGACATGCACACAGTGCAGGCCACCGGGCACCGCAGACAACAGATTCGCGATGCCCGCGTCGCGCCCGCTGCCGATATCGCGCGAGCCTGCATGCAGCCAGCGTGTGCGCAGCAATCTCCCGGCGGCTCGACCCAACCATGCGGGATCGATGCGCGCCCCCTGCTGCTCGAGCAGGCCATCGACGATCGCACTCGGGCCGACGGGCGGCTGAACGAGTGCGATACCGTCGCAGCGGGCACGAAGCCCTGAATCCGCATGCAGCGCCGCCAATGCATCGAGCCCACCCTTGCTATGGGTAAGGACGATAAAGCGGCGATCAGTGGGCAGGCGCGCATACAGGTTGCGCACGATATGCGCGCCCTGCTCGGCAACCGCGCGCGATGAGCGGACCGGCACACGCAAGACTGGGTACCGCGCGGCACGCAACGCCCGCGCAGCATGCCGGAAGCAGGCAGGTATCCACTCGGAATAGAGTCCCGCAATCAGCACGATGACGGTGTCCGGGGATGCGTGGGCGCCATGCGCGTGCCAACATTCGATGAAGCGCCGGGTCCAGTCGAGTGCTGCGGGTGCCGGTTCGAACGGCGTCGATGGGTAGTGTTGCCGCCACTCGTCGAAGCCGGACGGCGACCATGCCGGACACCGTGCGCTCATGCCGGCTCCGTTGTCACGCCATCGGCAGCGAGTGCCGCGCGGGCAGCAGCCAGCGTGGCCGGATTCCCGATTCGGGCAGGATGAAAACGCGGCGAGAACCATGCCAGCCACGCGGGCAGCACGCGGGTAACGATGCCCGGCGCGCCGAACAGCCACCAGCCAAGCTGTGCCCAGCTTCGCCAATTGCCGGCGTCGCGGTCGGCACGCGCGAGACGGACGATGAAATAGCCCAGATCGACGATGAAGCATGCCGTGACCCCGAGCATCGCCGCCGTCCGCATGAAATAGCGCTTGATCGCGCCGCCGCCGCAAGCGCGAAATACGTCGAACGCGACGGCCTTGTGTTCGGTTTCCTCTATCGCATGCCACCGCCAGATCGCGGCCATCGACGGGTCGACGCCGTCGAGAATGGCCGGATCGCGCAACAGCAGATCGGCCAGAATGGCCGTGTAGTGCTCGAGACAGGCAGTGAAGGTCAGTTGAAGCAGCGGTGGCGCGACCCGCCGGCATTGTTGCTGCCGTCTCCGCATGAGCGCCTCGAGCGCGTCGACAGGCATGCCCTGGCGAGCCAGGCGCCGGTTGTACGCGCGATGCTCGCGAATGTGGGCCGCTTCCTGGTAGAGGAAGGCATCCGCTTGCGCGGCGAGCATGCCGTCGGCCGGCAGCACGTCGCGGTACTGCCGCACGCTATCGACAAAGAACTTCTCGCCAAGTGGAAACATGATCGAGAATGCGTCGAAAAAGCGCGTCACGCGCCTTTTGTCACGATACCAATATCGCGGAATGTGTTCGGCAAAGCAAAAACGCAGATTGCGTCGATGGATGTCTGCCGCGTCGTTGCAGCGTTCATGCATTGAATCGTCGGTTCGTTTTGCGGACATGGTCGTGGCCGATCGTGGCGTAACGCGCACGGCCAGCGCAGGCGCGCGTGTTGTTCGATGGTGGCGATCAAAGGTATGCTCTGCGTCGCCGCCACCATCCATGCCCGAATTGTATGTTCGTTGCCAATGCATGCGCCATAGATAATCGTTCGCGACATTTCGATCGGCTGAATCTCTGCGTACTCGCGCTGCAGAGCGTTGCATGGGTCGGCATCCTGACGTGGCTGTCGCACGGTACGAGCCCCTTCCGCTGGCTGTCGCTCGTACCGTTCTGCCTGATCATGCAAGGGGTGTTTTCGATGATGCACGAAACATTCCACGGTTTCGGGCATCGGAGCCGGGTGGTCAACTACTTGATGATGGGGTGGGCATCGACGATGTTCGGCGCGGCGGCCACGCTGATCCACGTGAATCATCTCGGTCACCACATACGCAATCGAACGCTCGCGGAGCGGGTGGACTTCGTCGAGCCGGACGCTTCGCTGTGGCGCAAGCGAATCGAATACTACGCGGCGATCGTGGGTGGCATCTGGTTCGCGAGTTTCGTGGGCAGCTTCGTCCTGGCCGTGCTTCCGAGTCGCATTCCCCACGGCTGGGCGAAGTACGGACACGACAACACGTATGCAGCTGCGTTCAGAGACTTCGACCAGGCCGAATTTCGACGAATTCGATACGAAACCCTCGCTGGTGTGGCCGCGTGGATTGCCCTGGGTGCATTGCTGGACTGGCGCGCGCTCGACATCGCGCTTGCCTACCTCGCATTCGCGTTTTCGTGGTCGTCGCTCCAATGGGTGTATCACATGCACACGCCGCTCGACGTTGTCGAGGGCACATACAACATGCGTGCGCCCACGATGATCCGCTGGGCGTTCCTCAACTTCAACTACAACCTGACGCATCACCGGCATCCGAGCCTGCGCTGGCAGGAGCTTCATGCAAGCTCCGACGCGGCTGAGACGCGACCGCTGTGGTACGGTTGGCTGCATGTGTTCGAGGCGCCCCGGCGTTTGCCCAGCGATCCGACGCAGCTCGAAAAGACCTATTTCTGACGAGAGGACGCACGTGCGTGCACAGGATGCGTGGGCCGCGTTTGGCGCGGCTGCAGAACCCTTCCGTCGCGCGTGGCTCACCGCTCTCGATGCGCCGGGCGACGCGCAGGCGGCCTATCTGTCACGCTTGCTCGCCGCGAATCGGAACACGACGTTCGGCATTGCCAACGGGTTTGCCGATATCGCAAGTCCGGCACAATTTCGCGAGCGCGTGCCGGTGGCCCCCTACGCCGGCATGTCCCGATGGATCGATCGTGCACGCCAGGAGTCCGCTCCGATCCTGACCGCGCAAGCGCCACGCTTCTTCGAGCGCACGAGCGGCGGCAGCGAGCAGCAAAAGCTCATCCCCTATACGCCGGCCTTTCTCGAAGAATTGCAGTTCGCGCTGATCGTCTGGCTCTCCGATCTGCATCGCGCCGTGCCCGGCGTCGCGGCCGGGCGCGCGTACTGGTCGATGTCACCTCCACTGCAAGCGCGCGAACGCGCTCCCAACGGCATCATGATCGGATCGGACAGCGATCTCGATTACCTGGCCGACAGCCCGCTCGTCGATCTGCTGCCGACGCTCGTCGCACCATCGCTGTCGGGTGATGGTCGGGCGTGGCGCAATGAAACGTTGCGCGCGCTGATCGCCGCTGATGATCTGGCCTTCATCAGCGTATGGAGCCCGACCTTCCTGACCAGTCTGCTTCGTCCGCTGTTCGACGACGCCGAACCGCAACGCCGCGATACGCTCGCCTTCCTGTTCGATTCGCTGCCGTCTAACCGTACGGCAGCGCTGCGGCGCGCACTCGACGATGGCCACTGCGGCCGGCTGTGGCCGCAACTCGCTGCAGTGAGTTGCTGGATGGACGGCCCGAGCAAACACTACGCCGCACATGCCCGCACCTTGTTTCCGCAGGCCGCATGGCTCCCGAAAGGCTTGTTTTCCACCGAGGCGGTGGTCAGCCTGCCGTTCGGCGATACGGCCGGCTGTCCCCTCGCCGTCTGCAGCCACTTCCTGGAGTTCCTGCTCGACGACGGAACCGCGATAGGCGTGGAAGAACTGAAGCCGGGCGATACGGTCGAGGTCGTCGTGACGACCGGAGGCGGCCTGTACCGCTATCGGCTCGGCGACCGGGTCCGTGTGACCGGATATGCGGGACGAACGCCATGCGTGGCCTTCGTCGGGCGGGCGGGCACGCAAAGCGATCTGGTCGGTGAAAAGCTGGACGAAGCCTATCTGGCTGCGTCGCTTTCCGAGGTGCTGCAACCGGGCGATGAAGGTTGCGTGATTCCGTGCGCGGACGCGGATCCGCCCCATTACCTGCTGTTGCTTGCAAGCGATACGCAGGACGTTGCCGCCCTGCGCGATGCGCTCGAACAGGCGCTCGCCCGCGCTTTTCACTACCGGCACGCACGCACGGTCGGCCAGCTTGGCCCGTTGCGCGCGGTTCGCCTACCCGGGGGCGCCGCCCAGCTGGCGGATCTCCTCCAGCGAGCCCACGAGCGTGCAGGCATCCGGGCTGGCGATGTCAAACCCCGCGCACTGGTGGCCAAGCCCGCCGTGGCGGACGCACTCCGCGCATTCATCGAGGACGCGTGCTCATGTTGAACATACCGATCGCATCAACGTGTCCCCCGTGCGACGAATCCGCGCCGGACGCCGATGGCGAAGCCTTCGGCGCGCTCGTCGAGCAATGGTACGTCGGGGGCACCGAAGCCGAGGTCAAGCAGGACAAACCGTTCGGCACGCGCGTACTCGGCCTCGGCATCGTGCTATTCCGGGCGGCCGACGGCGAGATCGTCGCGCTCGTCGATCAATGCGTGCATCGCGGCACCCGGTTGTCGGCCGGGAAAGTCATCGACGGCTGCCTCGTCTGTCCGTATCACGGCTGGCATTACGACCAGCACGGCAGCGTCACCCGAATTCCCAGCATCGACGGCGCAAGCGCCGAACCGACCGGTACGACCTACCCCTATCGTCAGCGCAGGTTGCCGGTGCTGACTCGGCACGGCCTCGTCTGGGTCTATCGCGGGCGAGGCGATCCAGCGCTGAAGCGGCCGTTCGACATGCCGCACTACGGCGAACGGCCGTGGCAGTCGTACTACATGGTCAATACGTTCGATGGCGATCTCGGTGCGCTGGTCGAGAACTTCATGGACGTCCCGCATACGGTGTTCGTGCACGACCGGATCTTTCGCTCATCCACTGGGCGGCGCCTACGGGCGACCGTCGAACTGAAGCAGCAGAGCGTCGAGGTCACGTATCACGATGACGGCGACAAGATCGGCATGCTGGACTGGCTGACCAATCCGTCCAGGGAACCGCTTCGGCATACCGATCATTTTTATGCACCGAACGTCACGCGGTGCGACTATCACTGGGGTAGCCGCTCGAGTTTTCTGATCATCAGCCAGATCACGCCGCTCGACACGCGTCGATCGCGTGTCTATACGTACATCGCCTATCGCTTTGCCTTGCCGGCCGCGGTGCTGCGCGCGCTGAAACCGCTGCTGCACCTCTACACGCATTCCGTGATCCAGCAAGACGTGCGAATCATGCGTGCGCACCGCGAGGGACTCGACAACGCCGCAGGCTTCACGCCGTCAAGTGTGCGCGCCGATGTAGTCCACATTGCGATCGGCCGGTTGTTGGCCGCGACGCAGCGTGGCGAGCCGTTGCCCGATGCGCAATGCGGCACGAAGCCGATGGAATTCGTGATCTGAGCGTCACCGGCGCGATCGGGCGAGGCCCGGCCGGCTCGACCGGCGCACCGCCCACGTGCCCCGTATTTCCGTTAGCCTCCCGTCTGGTCCTGGCTCGCGATCAGGCGTGCTCCGCATGCCAGCAAGTCGCCGTCGCATGCGGTGACTTGCCCGTCGAACCGGGCGTGGCCCGACACCGTCGCAATGAAGGTCAGGCCGTGAATCTCGCAAATCGCGGGATCGTGCAAGCGCGCAATCGCGCGCCCGTTGATTCGCGAGTTCGGCGCCCCGGACACAACGCGTCCACCGTGGCTGTGCACATCGCCTTCGATGATGTATCGCTTTTGACCCATGACGTGTCGATCCGGTCCGTCAGAAATCCCAGCTGAACGTCTGCGGATGCGCCTGCCGCGACGCGACGTCCGGCGGCGTCAGCATGACGATCGTGGCGTGAAGCGGATCCCGCAGGTTGATCAGTGCGCTCGTCTTCCCGTCGCCATAACCCATCATCAGCGCCAGCGCGGTCTGGACCCAGATCGAGCTCGTTCCGGTGTCGCCACCGATACGGCGTTGCATGTCGAATGCGTCTTTCGGATCGTCAATATCGACATGCTGCGGGTTGTCGTGCAGCGACTGCACCAGCAACGCGAGATTGGCGGTCGAGGTGCCGGTGTCGTAGAACATCCGTCCCGGCTGCTCGCCGGGCGCAAGCGTGCCCACTGCCTGCTGCCAGCCGGCGCGGATCTTTTCGATTCGCTCGCCTTTCTTCAACGGCGCTCCGTGCCCGTTGCTCAGGTCAACCCGGACCGGCCGATGCAGATTGGCAAGAACCGGCCATTTGTCGTACTCCTTCAGTTGCCACGTCGTCCACGGAATCGGCACCCACGGGTTCGGCTTGAAGCCGTCCGGCATCTTCAAAGACGCGGTCTTCCAGAACTCGGGGAGCTTCGCCTGCCAATAGTCCCAAGACATTTCATAAACACCGGGCGCGGGCCTTGGATAGGACTTCTGCTGCGCCCAGAAATAGTTCCACAGCTTGATGACGTCATATTGCGTCTTGGTCTTGTCGATCGCCTCCGGCGCGTCGACAACATAGGGGCGAATCATCCGATCGACGCGATCCTTGCGCGTCACCAGCATCGCAACCAGACTATCCGGATTTTGCGGAACGAAATTGCCGTTCGCGTTCGACTTGTCCAGATAATCACCATTCGGCGTGCGCATGTAGCCTCGCGTCACCAGACCGTCTTCGGCCAACACCACGACGGCTGGCAAATCCGGATGCTTCTCGAAGAAATCGAATAGACGCGCTACCGCCGTGTCGCCATGCTCGCCGTGAATCTCGTCGAGCCGGATGTATAGCGTGTTACCAATGCCCGCGCCGTTATCGGCGCTGTTGATGTGGGTCGCCATGCGGTCAGCATGCGGATCATCGGCGTTACGGGGCGGTCCCAGTACCACTACGGGAATAGGCCAGTAATCGACCCAGTTACGCAATGCATAGCCGAACACGTTGTTCTGGCGCTTGGCGTATTCCGAATCGCGCGTATCGCTTGACCATGGATATTGCTTGGGATCTTGCAGCAGCAGCGTTCCGCTCGACCCAGTCTCATCCAAGCGCATCAATAGTGCCCGCTGCCTGAAGCGGTCAACCGTCACGCCGATACGCCGAATTTCCAATGTGAATCGCGGATCCTGTGATCCCGTTCCGGCCGTTGCCACACTCTGAGCAGACGGTGCGGTACTGGCTTCGTCTCGACGTACTGAATCCTTGCGCAGCGATGCACCATAGGTGAGGCTCACGCCTCCAGCCAGCAATAGTGGCGGCAGGATCAACAACAGCAATCGCCTTATCATCGTCATATTTTCCAGAAACGAAAATCCATATCTTGCAGTCAACTGGAATACCACGAGCCAAATCAAAGTGAGGCTCGCGAACAAAAAGAGAAATATCCGCGATCCTGATACGCGCGGGACCGATGTTGTCGTCATGAAGCGTCAACCGTGCATGTGGTGGGGTGAACGAGCATGAATCTGCTTGTTGATCTCATCGTTTCTCATCTCGATGGTTTCGCTGACAACGCCTAGAGGAAAGGCCGGGGGAATGACGTCTTCTCCAGGAAAATTTCCTTGGTCGTAGTATTCGCAGTTCGCTCTTATGATGCGCAGCGTCTGCTCGTCCAGGCTCGTATGGGCTTTCGTCAATTTGTCGATCCTGCTCATCGGTGTACGCCAGTCAGCGACAGCACGCAGCAGCGTCGCCCAATCTGGATCGTCCAGCACACGAGCCTGGCCAACGGACACATCGAATGCGGTCGCGCAACGGTGATTTCTACGACCACTCATAACCGCCGAATGATATGAACTTTCGGCCCAGTGCGTGTTCATCAATCGGATCTTGGCTTCGTTGAGTGTCTCCTGCCGATAGACGATGATGTGCCCAGGCGACGGCGGTACCGTCGACACGACCTTGCCCACCTTGCATTGATCGTCGGAATCCTTGCCCGCATTCAACGACGCCTCCACTTCTGCCGGCGTTGGCGGCGTTCCATCCGCGCTCATCGGCCAGTCGATGGTTTGTGCAGGCAGTTGCTGCAACGCCCCTTCGCCACTGTTCGTGCTCAATGCAATTTCCGCTTCGAGCTGGTCGATGGATTGTTTGCCGGGAGCATGCTCGCCCGCGTTTTTTTTCGAGAGCGGCGTTGCTTCCGTTCCAGGCAATACATTGCCTTCCATTTCGGGATCGAACGGTGGCGTCAATGCTTCGCCATTAATATTGCGCTCGGTTCCGACGGTGGTCTGTGTCGACTTCACCCAATTCGTGAAGCCGCCCGGTAAGCCATGGGATGTCTCGCCCTTTTCTCGCATCGTAAAGGTTCCGGGCGGCGTACCCACCTGAACCGGTTTCCCCTGCCGCAGTCGTCGGGTGAAGACGCGTTGCCGGAACGCCGCCGACAACAGATCGATTTTTTCAGGCTTGCTTCCCTGCTGCACCGCACGCACGTCGACGGAGTCGGGCAAGCCGGAACAACCCATGCCATTGACGCCGCGCAAACCGACGGTCGCATCCTCCGGGCTGAAGTACATGTACACTTTTCCGCGATTGTCGCGCTCTGCAAACACGACGCATTCGTTGCCTTGCAACCCGCTCAGGCGCGTCGCCTGCGCGGGATCCCACGTTGGGCCGACGATGCCAAAATTGTCCCGTCCTGGCTCGTACTTCAATTGATCGAGTGGCGGCGTCGGATATTTGCCGCTCGCCACATGCTGCGCAAGGTTGGCCAGCGTTTTCGCACGGGCGTAGGTCGTTTGCTGCTGATCGCCACGTTGCAGCAGCCGATCCATGAACTCCTCGCTCAGGCTGTACGGCGAGTCGATCAGGACCAGCGTGTCGGCAGGACGGTCAGCCGGGCCACATTGGTTTGGAATCAGCCCCTCGACGAGATAGGCCTGAGCGAGCAGCGATATCAGCGTGCCCTGGCTATGCGCAATGATGTTGACGGTCCCGTCCGGATCGATAAGGCGGATTTGCCTGACCAGTGCCGCGAGGCGCCGCGCCGCCAGCACCATGTAATGGCGATTTTCCGCTTCGCGAAGCGGGTGTGTCGGGTCGCCCTGCATCCGGTCGAGAATCTTCGTCGTCATTCCCCCTTTGAAATTCGAGTCGAACATGTCGGGGATGTTGTTGGTCGCATTGGCAAAGAATCCGCCGTTGCGCGCGCGATGCTCGTCAAGGCGGTTGCCGAACCGATCAACGTACTGGCCGTTGACCTTCTCCTGATTCGGGTCGCGCGGTAAGTCCTCCTTCCCGACACGCAGCCCCCAATAAAACGGAATCAACGGGCTTTTCGTATCCTCGCCTTCCTGCCGACGATAGATGACGTCATCCATGTTCTTCATCATGTCGGCAACGCTCACCATGCTCGCGTCGTTCGCCATCCGGCCGTGCGAGTATTCGGCGCCCTTGAAATCGGTGCGACCGAGGCGGTCGTTCAATCCCTCGCACAGCCCGCCTTCGACCGTGCCGAAATCCGTTCCAAGGTCATTCACGCCATGGATCAGGATCGTCGTGCATGGAAAGCGATTTTGTACGTCGGTATTGACGCACGCATCCTGCGGCCGGTTGCAATTGAGAATCGCCTGACGTTCGCCGACGATCCGGGGCGACGAGGTTGTGGTATCGGACATGATCGCCTGCCTTAAACGTCGAAAACCTGAATGTGTGCAATGTGCATCGCGTCGCTCGATGCCAGCTCCGTCAACCCGTGTGCATCCGAGACCCCGTTAATGATCTGGCCATTGCGCAGCGTGATCTTGTACGGGCGATTCGGTACGGGATGCGTACCGTCGTCACCATCGGTGCCGGGATACCGCAAGCGGAACTTCTGATCGGCACCGCCGCGATTGAAGGCCGGTGGCGCAACGTGGTCCGTGTTCGGGCCGACGAAATCATGTCCCGCCGTGTGCGCGGTGAACGCACCGTCGGAACCGACCTCGACGCCGCCACCGACTTTCACGTAGCTGCCGTCTTCCGCGACGAGTCGGATCGACTTGCCCGAGATCAAAACCTCGTCCCCGACGGACATGATCCGTACCCCCTTCTGGGCAGTCGCCGAAAGCGTGTCCTGTTGCGCCTGCAGGATTACCGGGCCTTCGCCGGCAACCGCACGTACACCTTCGCCGCGACCGAACAGATGCATGCCTTGGCCGGCCGTCGCGATCATGCGCTGGCCACTCACGAATTGGAGGTTCTGCTGGGCAATCTGGTCAATATTCTCGCCGGCATACATGACGTGAGTCTTTGGCGTGATATTGACCGAACCCGCCTTTGCGCCGAATGCCATCAGTGCGTGGGAGTCTCCAGCGCCAGCATCCGATGCGTTAGCGTCCCCTGGACGACCGTCCCCCGGCGCCCATCCCTTGAAAGCGCTGACAACGGCTTGCTGCCCAGCGGCATCGGTCGCAGTGCCGCCGTGCTGTCCGGCATAATCGCCTAACGCCTTGAATAGCTCTGCGCACTCGCCGAGCAACTGGACAAGTTCCTCGCGATCAAGTTGTCCGCCGCTCGCCTGCGTACGCGCATAAGTGGTCAGCAGCATCCCCTGCGCCGCGCGTAACGCCGCTGCCGCGTCCGTGCGCAATTCGGCGCCTTCGCCACGGTCTTTGCCTTGTCCGTTGTCGCGTGGCTGCGTCAAATAGCCTAGATTCAACTGACTATGTGCATGCTCAGACGCAAGTTGCGCGCTGATTTGCTGTGGCGTGTCGTCAAGACGAAGCTGGTTGTAGCGCCGCCCCTTGACTTCCTTCGTCTTGATACCGGAGAGATAGCGATTGCCAGGCAGACTGCCCGTATGAGTGAAACTCGCCGGCAAGTTCGCGCCATTTGCCAGCACCCCGATGATGACGAGCCGGTCGGGATCCCCGCCGAGACTCCCAAGCAGGACTTCAGTGCCCACTCGAGGCAGGAACGTCTCGCCGAAATTCGGCCCGGCCAGACTCGATGCCACGCGGATCGGTGCGCTGTCACTCTCGTTGCCGTTCGTTCCAGCACCCTGCGCATGCGCGTGATCGCTGGAATCCTGGCCGAGAATCTGCACGAACACGCAGCCGTTCTCATCGCAACTCACTTCCTCTCCGTCGGCCCCGACCACGCGCCCGGTAATCAGCGGCGTCGGCGGAAGATCGGTCTTCGGATCGTAGAGCGGTGTGAGCGGCGTGCCGCGCGGCACGCACGAAAACGCATTCTCGTAGCGCGTGTCCTGTCCGGACGGGTCACCACCGATCATCGTTCGGGGCCGTTGAAGCGTATGGCTAGCGGCAAACAGCGTCTGCGCGCGCTCGTTCAACTCTTTAGGCAGATTGTTCCAGACCTCGTGGTGCAGCGATGTAATCACGAATTGCCGCTTGTCGGAAGGGAACGTGCCCCACTCGTCATCGCCGGCGATCGTGATCCATGATCCCACTGCAAGGTCGCGAATGCCGCTTACGCCGTCGTATCGAACCGCCTGCGCTTCGTGAGCCAGAATGCGGTCCTCTGTCATCCGCTCGTGGTCTGCCCACGAATCCGCCATATGCGGGACGTCGATCAAGACGTCCGTCAGCAATTTCGCGAGATCGTTACCCGATTCGCCTTGATCGATCTTCGTCGAAGCGCTCGATTGGTCCATACGGGCATAGCGGTAGTCCCACGAAGGGCGAGTCGATTCTCCCGATATCAACTGCTGGCGCATCGTCAGAGCAGTGATGGTGTCGCGCTGTTCCGTTCCTGCATCTCGCGGATGGACGCGCACCGTACCCGCGGTGGACTCGCTCAGTTTTTGCGGGTCATCGCAGAACACCAAGGTATGCACGGGAGGATCGCCGTCCTTCGTCTCGCCGCTTGCCCGTCCAGCGCGCACGAACATCGTGATGCCGTCGCGACGTGCGATCCGGGAGATGAAGTGAGCGTCGGATTCGTTAACCTGGCGTACGAAGGATCGACTTGGATAGCGGGATCTGTCCAGTTGGGTCAGGTCGAACTCGAACGCCTGCGCGAGGGCCACGCTACGCTGTCGCCATTCGCTCAGGACGACCCCAAGTACATCGACAACGCTCACGTTACGGAAGATGCGGGAATTGGTGCGCTGTTGCAGCAGGTTCACCGCGTCGGTGACAGTGAACTGGTAAACGGTCAGTTCCCCGTCGGTCCGACCGATCTGTACCGCGCTGACAATTGCATTGATGACATGCACTTGGCCGCGATCCGTGACGATACCGAGTGAAACCGGCGCGCCAATGAAAAGCTTCGGCGGCAGATCGCCCTGTTGCGAAATGCAGGTCAGATAACCGTTGATGCCGGTCATCATGCTTTCGTGGATGCTCGCGTGCTGCAGCGCAATTTTCGACTCCAGCGCTCGCTGTGCCTTGCCCCAGTTCAGTACGACGGGCCGCCGATTCGCATCGATTCCCGATACGAAATTGCGAAACGACTCTCGGATATTCACGACGGCCTCTCAGTTTTAATTCGTTATAAGCCGACGGATGTTGCTGTTCTATATAGCCGGCGACTGCGCGCGAGTTTATCAAAATGTCACAAAGAAATAAAAAACGATCCAGGCCGATTAGCAATTTTTCACGTTATTCGACGAAGGACACTAACCCTCAGCCGCGCCATCGGGCCGGTACGGAGTAAGCCCCGAACGTCTGCTGTCTCTTGAAAACCCTACGGGTCTGCCCCGCGCGAAACCGGCATCGGTTCCTGATCGCGCGCTCCTGCCGTCCATCCAACCCCAATAAATCCCCTTGACGACCTATCTTTCGATATATATCTTTAGATATGTTTTACGATATATAGGACACGATCATGCGACACACCCCTTCCCGCGGCCATGCCCGATGCGACGGTCATGGTGCGCATGCCGGCCCTGACTGGTTCGCCGGTCTCTGGTACGCAATCGGCCGCCACCGTCGCGGCCACGACTCGTTCGGTGGCGGCCCGTTCGGCGGCCGTGGCGGGCGCGGCGGCTTTGGCGATTTCGGCGACGACGGCATGCCGCGCGGCCGCCAGTTCAGCTCCGACGATCTCCAGCTGCTGTTGCTCGCGCTGGTCGCCGAGCAACCAAGCCACGGCTACGAGCTGATCAAGGCGCTCGACACGCGTTCGAACGGTTTCTATAGCCCGAGCCCCGGCATGGTGTACCCGGCGCTCACGTATCTCGAAGAAGTCGGCTTCGTCGCGTCTCAGGCGGAAGGCAACCGCAAGCGCTACGCGCTGACCGACGCCGGCCGCGCGCATCTCGACGCCCAGCGCGAACGGGTCGACACGCTGTTCGCGCGCCTCACGCACCTCGCACGCAAGATGGAGTTCATGCGCCGCGCGTTCGCCGGGGAATCGGCGGGCAATGAAACGCAGGACGAAGCGCAAGCAGGCTGGCTGCCGGAGTTCGTCGAGGCACGCCTCGCCCTCAAGCGCGCGCTGCTGCACAAGAGCGCTGCCGACGCCACCGAACAGCGGCGCATCGCGGCCATCATGCGCCGCGCGACGGCCGAAATCGAAGGCGGCACCGGCGCGTAAGCCGCGCCGCCCCGTCAAAACCTAAGGAGAACGGATTGATGCAGAACACATCCGACCGCACCGTGACCCGCGTGCGCCACACCCTCAAGTTCCGCTTGCTGCAGGTCCTGCGCGTGCATGCCGTGACGCCGCACCTGCTGCGCGTCACGCTCGGCGGCCCCGATCTCGCGGATTTCGAATCCGCGTCGTTCGACGATCACGTGAAAGTATTTTTCCCGCCGCCCGGTGCCGAACGGCCCGTGCTGCCGACGCTCGGCGAGAACGGTCCCGAGTTTCCGGAAGGCGAACCGAAGCCGGTCGCGCGCGACTTCACACCGCGCCGCTTCGACCGCGCCGCCGGTGAACTCGATCTGGAATTCGTGCTGAACCATCCGGGCCCCGCGTCGCAGTGGGCCGCGCAGGCACGCGTCGGCCAATGGCTCGGCATCGGCGGCCCGCGCGGTTCGTTCGTCGTCCCGACCGGTTTCGACTGGCACCTGCTGATCGGCGACGATACGGCGCTGCCGGCGGTCGCGCGGCGTCTCGAGGAATTGCCGGCCGGTGCACGCGTGGCCGTCGTGATGGAAGTCGCGGATCGCACCGCGCAGATCGCGTTCGACACGCATGCCGACGTGCATGAAATCTGGCGCTTTCGCGCCGAAGCCGACGCGGCGGACGGCGACGCGCTGCTGAATGCCGTGCGCGACCTGCCGCTGCCGCCGTCCGGCGACGGCTACGTCTGGGCGGCCGGCGAAGCGCTGTCGATGCGCGCGGTACGCCAGCACCTGACCGGCGAGCGCGGCGTCGACAAGTCGCGCATCCGTGCGGCGGCGTACTGGAAGCGCGGCGCGGCGGCCGTGCACGAAACGCTGGAAGACTGAGGAGGGATCCGGGTACCCGACAAAGGGGTACCCGGTTGAAATCGAACGGCCGATGTCACAATCGTCGCGTCGGCGCACCAGCGGGCTTGGCACCGCTATCGTGGCTGGTATATATCTGTGTGTGCGACGCCGCTGTCGGGCGACAGCCGCCGCAGCCCGCCCAGGAGCGCCCGGTCATGACAAAAGAAAGCCACGCTTCGCCGTTCCTTCGCAACCTGAAGATCGCCGGCTATTGCGGCCTTGCCGCGGTGGTACTCGCGCTGTTCGTCGCGATGTGCGCGATCCTGAAGGAAAGCGCGCTGGACCGCGACTCCGCACAACACCCGGCCGATACGCCGGAACTGCACGATGCGGGCGGCGGCCCGTCCGCATCGGCCGAATCGGCCAAGACACCCGGCTGACGGCGTCCTGCCCGATCGCCTGCCGCTTACGGCGCGTGCCGGCGCCCCATTACGACTGCATGCACCGAATCGCCGAGCCGTTCGAGCAGCGCGGTCACGCGTTGCCCGTACAGGTGCGCGGCCAGCGCGCCGGCCGTGCCGACCAGCACGCCGCCGGCCATGTCGAACGGCCAGTGCACGCCCGCATAGATACGCCCCCATGCAATCGCCGCGGCCATCGCGGCCATCACGAACCCGGTGAGCCGGGTCGTGCCGCCCAGCATCAGCCCGGCCGCCATGCTCCACGCGAACGTCATGTGATCGCTCGGAAACGAGCTGTCCGGCGCGTGCGGAATCAGTTGCGTGCCGACGCCGGCCATGAACGGGCGCGGCGAGAACCAGAAATGCCCGATGACCTGCGCAAGCGCGAGCGCCACGCACACGCCGACCCCGGCTTCGATCGCCTGGCGCCGCGTCGGGCGCGCACCGAAGATCCAGGTCAGCAGCAGCATCGCGGGCAACGCATAGACGAGCCAGTCGGCGGCGAAGATGGCGAGGCGGGCAACGCCCGGTTGCGGCGCAACCCCGGCGTTGATGGCGGAAAAGAGGGTGAGATTGAGGGTCTGCATGAATCCGGTTGCGTGGGGCGTAAAAAATCGGCCGGTTTCCCGGCCTGATACGAACGATGCTAAGGCGCACCCGCTTAAGCAATGCTTAATACGGACGCCGCACGCGATGAAGCCCGCTGCGGCGAACGCACTTAGAGCCTGCACTGCAGCACAAGTTCACACATTTGTCACATTTCCGCGCGACCGTCTCCCGAAAAGGCTCACCCGGCATCCCGTAAAGACTCACCTTTTTCACATCGCGGCGTCATCGACGCGTGCGAACATCGGGACGCCGGGTGCCATCCATGCCGTTTGCATCATTCATCTCAATATTTACGTCGCGAATTCTTCGAAATCGGCAACAATTAATTCCAAATGCGGCATCGCACAACGGCAACGCACAGGCATAGGATTACGAGCTTACGAGCACTCATCCACGAAGCGATCAACAACAAGGAGTCCGCATGAAACCCAGCGATGTCCGATCGAAAGCGTTTGCGATGCCGTTGACCAGCCCTGCCTTCCCGATGGGCCCTTACCGTTTCGTCGATCGTGAGTTCCTGATCATCACGTATCGCACCGATCCGGACCGTCTCCGCGAAATCGTCCCCGAGCCGCTGCAGATCACCGAGCCGCTCGTGCATTACGAATTCATCCGCATGGCCGATTCGACCGGCTTCGGCGACTACACGGAAAGCGGCCAGGTGATTCCCGTCGAATACAACGGCCAGCCGGGCGGCTACACGCTCGCGATGTATCTCGACGATCACCCGCCGATCGCCGGCGGCCGCGAACTGTGGGGCTTCCCGAAGAAGCTCGCGTCGCCCACGCTGCACGTCAACACCGACCACATCCTCGGCACGCTCGACTACGGCAAGGTGCGCGTCGCCACCGGCACGATGGGCTACAAGCACAAGGAACTCGACATCGACGAGCAGACCAAGCGTCTCGCCGGTCCCAATTTCCTGCTGAAGATCATTCCGCACGTCGACGGCACCGCGCGCGTCTGCGAACTGGTGCGCTATTACATGCAGGACATCAAGATGAAGGGCGCGTGGACGGGCCCCGCATCGCTCGAGCTGGCGCCGCACGCGCTCGCGCCCGTGGCCGACCTGCCCGTGCTCGAAATCGTCGAAGCCCGCCACCTGGTCGCAGATTTGACACTGGGCCTTGGCGAAGTCGTCTACGATTACCTGGCTCAGTAACACGTCCGCAGTCCTTTCTCCCTGTCAATCCTTTCACCACGGGAATTCGAACATGAGCAACCTGAATGGCAAGACCGCAGTCGTCACGGGCGCCGCGAGCGGCATCGGCAAGGAAATCGCACTCGAGCTGGCCAAAGCCGGCGCGGCCGTCGCGATCGCCGACCTGAACCAGGACGGCGCAAATGCGGTCGCCGACGAGATCAACAAGGCAGGCGGCAAGGCGATCGGCGTCGCAATGGACGTGACGAACGAGGAAGCCGTGAACAGCGGGATCGACAAGGTAGCCGAAGCGTTCGGCTCGATCGACATCCTCGTGTCGAACGCGGGCATCCAGATCGTCAACCCGATCGAGAACTACTCGTTCTCCGACTGGAAGAAGATGCAGGCGATCCACGTCGACGGCGCATTCCTGACGACCAAGGCTGCGCTCAAGCACATGTACAAGGACGATCGCGGCGGTGTCGTGATCTACATGGGTTCGGTGCACTCGCACGAAGCGTCGCCGCTGAAGTCGGCCTACGTGACGGCCAAGCACGGCCTGCTCGGCCTGGCCCGCGTGCTGGCGAAGGAAGGTGCGAAGCACAACGTGCGCTCGCACGTCGTGTGTCCGGGCTTCGTGCGCACGCCGCTGGTCGACAAGCAGATTCCGGAGCAGGCGAAGGAACTCGGGATCAGCGAAGAGGAAGTGATCAAGAAGGTGATGCTCGGCAACACGGTCGACGGCGTGTTCACGACGGTGCAGGACGTCGCGCAGACGGTGCTGTTCCTGTCGGCCTTCCCGAGCGCCGCGCTCACGGGCCAGTCGTTCATCGTCAGCCACGGCTGGTTCATGCAGTAACGTCCCCGCCTCCCGACAGGGAGGCGATTCCCGCATCACCGCCTATTCTCACTACTCACGATGGCGTGCCGTCCGTCGACGTCACGTCATCCGTTTCCGCCATCCATGGCGGGATTTCTCGGAGAACTGATGAAACCGCACGCCCGAACAGAAAAACAGGCTGTCGATGCGGCAGACCTGCATCACGAAGCCGGCGCACCGGCCGCCGCGCGCACGCTGCCGTACGAGACGATCGCGCTCGTCCTGCAAGGCGGCGGCGCGCTCGGCGCGTACCAGGCCGGCGTGTTCGAAGGGCTGCACGAGGCGGGCGTTCCGCTCGACTGGATCGCGGGCATCTCGATCGGCGCGCTCAACACCGCGCTGATCGCGGGCAATGCGCCCGAGCATCGCGTCGAGCGGCTGCGCGAGTTCTGGGAAACGATCTGCAAGCCGGCGTTTTTCCCGACGGTTCCGGCCGCATTCGAATTCGCGCTGTTCAACAGCATCGACCAGATCCGCACGTTCTTCACCGCATCGCAGGCCGCGAGCGCGATGATGCAGGGCCAGCAGGGCTTCTTCGTGCCGCGCTTTCCGCCGCCGGTACCGGGCGTGTCCGATCATCCGGAAAAGATCAGCTGGTACGACACGTCGCAACTGCGCGCGACGCTGCTGAAGCTGTGCGATTTCGACCGGATCAACTCGGGCGAGACGCGCGTGTCGGTCGGCGCGGTCAACGTCGGCACCGGCAACTTCGTGTACTTCGACAACACGCGCACCCGCCTCGCGCCCGAGCACTTCATGGCGTCCGGCGCGCTGCCGCCCGCGTTCCCGCCGGTCGAGATCGAAGGCGAGTACTACTGGGACGGCGGCGTCGTGTCGAACACGCCGCTGATGGAAGTGCTGCGTGCCCGGCCGCGCCGCGACACGCTCGCGTTCCAGGTCGATCTGTGGAGTGCGCGCGGGCCGCTGCCGCGCTCGATGGCCGATGTCGCCGAACGCACGAAGGACGTGCAGTATTCGAGCCGCACGCGTTTCGTCACTGACACGCTGCAGCGCGAACAGCGCTACCGCAACGTGCTGCGCCACGTACTCGACCAGGTGCCGGAAGAGCAGCGCAAGGCCGATCCGTGGTGTGTCGAAGCCGATGCGATGTCGTGCAGCAAGAAGTACAACATCCAGCACCTGATCTACCAGCAGAAGGCGTACGAGCATCACTACAAGGATTATCAGTTCGGTCTGTCGACGATGCGCGACCACTGGTCCGCGGGTCTCGACGACATCCGCAAGACGCTCGCAGTCAAGGACGGCCTCGCGCTGCCCAACAACGACTCGGGCTTCGTGACGCACGACATTCACCGCAAGCGGTAATGCCGTGCGCGACGGATCGGCGCGATGCATGCGCCGGTCCGTCCTCTTCTCCGATTCGACATGCCGATTTTTATCGCACTCTTCGCGCTCATCGCTGCCGGATGGGGCGCGGTTCACCTGTTTCACGTCATCGCCGCGCAATTCGGCCAGCCGGTCGCGATCGCGGCCGCCGTGCTCGCCGCCGCAATCCTGATCGCACTGATCGCCTGGTGGATCAAGCGCCGCCGCGACATCGCACCGAACACGAAGGAAGAAGGCTGGACCCATGTCGTGCATCGCGCGTGGGGCGAGCTGCGCGTATCTGCGACGCAAGGGCTGCTGTGGCTGTCGCACGACGGCGCGGACGGCCGCTATACGCTGTCGCAGCTCGACGGCTGCCAGGCCGCGCCGATCGGCGGCCGCTGGCATCTCGTCGTGCACGTGCGCGATGCCGTGCGCAGCGAATGGAAACTGCCGATGATGGACAAGCGCGATGCGCAGCGCTGGGCGCGCGTGCTGACGCTCGCGAAGGACAACCGGCTTTGATACGGTGCGCGGCGCGTACGCCGGTGCGCCCAGCACGACCCGCCGCGCCGGTTGTCCCGCATTCCACGCGCTATCGCGCCTTCAGCGCCCACAACGCATCGAGCACGTGCTGCGTCGCACGCTCGACCGGTCCCGCCCGATGGGCAATCCCCAGTTCCCGCCACAACGCCGGACGCAACGGCCGCATGACGATGCGCGCATCGGGTAGCGGAGCGCCGGCCTCGTGCGGCAGCAGCGTCGCGCCGTAACCCGCGGCGACCAGGCTCTTGATCGCATCGTTGTAGTTGAGTTCGATCCGCGGCTCGGGCCGATGGCCGCCAAGTGCGAACCATTCCGTCGTGAGCCGTGACAGGCGCGTGGTCGCGTCGTTGAGAATCAGCGGGCGGGCGGCCAGATAGCCGGGCGTCACGCGCGCCGGAAGCGGCCAGTCCGCCGGCAGAAAAGCCATCACCGGATCGCGCCGCCACGCACGGATCGACAGCCCCGCGACCGCCGTCTGCGGCAGCGCCACCAACCCGACATCGAGCGCGCCCTGCGCAATGCGCGCCAGCGTGTCGTGCGACGTGAGCACCGCGATCTGGACATCGATGTCCGGATGCTGCTCGCGCAACCGGGCTACCGCCTGCGGCAACAGGTGCGCGATCGCCCCGGTCGATGCGCCGAGACGCACGCGTCCGGTCAGCCCCTGCACCTGCCGCTGCACATCGTCCAGCGTCGCTTCGACCTCGGCCAGCAGGCGGCGCGCGCGCTCCACCAGCACCTCACCGATGACCGACGGCCGCACGTTTCCGCGCGTGCGGGACAGCAACGGCGCGCCGACGCGGCTTTCCAGTTCGGCAACATGAAGACTGACGGTCGGCGGCGCGAGATGAAGCACCTGCGCCGCGGCGACGAAGGACCCTTGGTCCGCGATGGCGACCAGCGTACGCAGACGGTCGAGGCTGATCTCCCGCATCCTTCCCCCTTTCGTTCAGAAAAGCTGAATCTGGCAGTCAGTAAATTCAACTTTTCCTATTCTAGGCGTTCGATGGACGATACGGTTTTACTGCCGACCGAACGCAAGGAGTGCGACCATCATGAGCGACCCGACTGTCTACATCGACGGCGATCAAGGCACGACCGGATTGCTGATCCACGAGCGCCTGCGCGGGCGCACCGACTTGCGGCTCGTCACGCTGCCGGATGCCGAGCGCAAGGATCCCGTGCGGCGCGCCGAAGCGATCAACGCAGCCGACATCGCGATCCTGTGCCTGCCCGACGCAGCCGCGCGCGAAGCGGTCGGCTTCATCCGCAATCCGGCGGTGCGCGTGATCGACGCGAGTTCGGCCCATCGCACGCAGCCGGATTGGGTCTACGGCTTTCCCGAGATGGCCGACGGGCATGCGCAGACGATTGCGCACGCGCGGCGCGTCACCAATCCGGGCTGCTACCCGACCGGCGCGATCGCCTTGCTGCGGCCGCTGCAACAGGCCGGCCTGCTGCCGCGCGACTATCCGGTGAGCATCCACGCCGTCTCCGGCTACTCGGGCGGCGGGCGGGCGGCCGTCGACGCCTTCGAATCGGCAGGCGCTTCGCACGCGAAACCGCTACAGGTCTACGGCCTCGCACTCGCGCACAAGCATGCGCCCGAGATCCAGCTGCATGCCGGGCTGGCGCACCGCCCGTTGTTCGTGCCGGCGTACGGTGCCTATCGGCAAGGCATCGTGCTCACCATACCGGTCGAGTTGCGCCTGCTCCCGGCCGGCGTGACTGGTGAGCAGTTGCATGCGTGTCTCACGCACCATTACGCCGATGCGCGTCATGTCGATGTCACGCCGCTCGCGGAAACGCAAGCGCTCACGCATCTCGATCCGCAAGCGCTGAACGGCACCAACGACCTGCGGCTCGGCGTGTTCGTCAATGCCGAACACGGCCAGGTGCTGCTGTCCGCCGTGTTCGACAATCTCGGCAAAGGGGCATCCGGCGCGGCCGTGCAGAATCTCGACCTGATGCTTGGCGCGGTGGGGGCGGCGAAAGCGGCATAAGCCGCGTGCGGACACCATCGTCGGCCGGCCCGGCACATCGCGACCGCCGATGCGTCGGTGCCTGCTGCACGCCACCGGCTCGCGACGCGATTGCGAGCCGGAAACGGGCGCCTGCCGATGTTCGGCACATCCCCCCGTAAAAGCTCACCTTTCGCCGATTTCAGGCGCTCTCGTCACCCGCTGCGGCATTCAAGCCGGCCAGCGTCTCCGCCAGAAAATCCACGCATACGCGCACTTTCGCCGATGCCGCGACGCGTTCCGGATACACGGCCCAGATGTTCGCGGGCTGGATTGCATCCGGCAGCACACGACACAGCGCACCGCGTTCGATCAGCGGCCCGGCTTCCCAGATCGAGCGCAGCACGATGCCGCGCCCGGCCAGCGCCCATTGCACGGCCACCTCGCCATGGTTCGTCGACAGCGTCCCGCCGACCTTCACCGTTGCGGTTTCGCCGCGCACGTTCAGCCGCCACACGCCGAACGGGTGATCGCGCTCCTTGATGGCAAGACAGTCGTGCGACGCGAGATCCGCGAGCGAGCGCGGTGACCCGCGCCGTGCGAGATAGTCGGGCGACGCACACAGCACGCGGTAGTTCGCGGCGAGGCGGCGCGCGATCAGGTGATCGGCAATCTCGTCGCCGATGCGCACGTCGAGGTCGTAGCCTTCGCCCGCGACATCGACGAGCCGGTCGAACAGATCGAGCCGCACATTCAACTGCGGATAGCGCGCAGTGAAGTCGAGCAGCGCCGGCGCGACGATATGCCGGCCGAAGCCGAAGCTGCTCGAAATGCGCAGCGTGCCGCGCGGCACCGTGCGCGTGGTCGACACGTCCTCGACCAGATGATCGACGTCGTCGAGGATCTTCTCGGCGCGCGCGTACACGCGTTCTCCGGCTTCCGTGACCGTCACGCGGCGCGTCGAGCGATGCAGCAGGCGCGTGCCGAGCTGCGCCTCGAGCAACGCGATGCGCTTGCTGACATAGGCGGGCGACACCGCGAGCTGCTCGGCGGCCGCACTGAAGCTGGTCAGGCGGACGACCAGGCTGAACACGCGCAGGTCGTCGAGATTCGGCGATTTATTCACGATTCGTGGAAAGTCGATTAACCTTTCGCGCGATTTTAATCCGGATGGAAATAAATAGAATGGCGCCATGATCCGCTGCGCGTCACGCCGGCAGCGGCCCGACCCACGATGAAGGAGGAGCACTCGCATGAACGACAGGACTTACCGGATCGCCGTCATTCCCGGGGACGGCATCGGCCGTGAAGTGATGCCCGAGGGCCTGCGCGCACTCGATGCCGTGACCGCACGCTTCGGCGTGCGCTTCGACTTCGTCGAGATCGACTGGGCGAGCTGCGACTACTACGCGCAGCACGGCAAGATGATGCCGGACGACTGGAAGGCGCAGTTGTCGGGCATGGACGCGATCCTGTTCGGCGCGGTCGGCTGGCCCGCAACCGTGCCCGATCACATTTCGCTGTGGGGCTCGCTGCTGAAATTCCGCCGCGAGTTCGACCAGTACATCAACCTGCGGCCTGCGCGCCTGTTCGACGGCGTGCCGTCGCCGCTCGCCGGCCGCCGCGCGGGCGACATCGACTTCATGATCGTGCGCGAGAACACCGAGGGCGAGTATTCGTCGGTCGGCGGCACGATGTTCGAAGGCACCGATCGCGAGATCGTGATGCAGCAGTCGATCTTCACGCGTCACGGCACCGAGCGCGTGCTGAAATTCGCGTTCGAACTCGCGCAGCGGCGCGCGAAGCGCCTCACCGTCGCGACGAAGAGCAACGGCATCGCGATCAGCATGCCGTGGTGGGATGCACGCACGGCCGAGATGGCCGAACGCTATCCCGACATCGCCGTCGACAAGCAGCACATCGACATCCTGTGTGCACGCTTCGTGCTGCAGCCGGACCGCTTCGACGTCGTCGTTGCATCGAACCTGTTCGGCGACATCCTGTCGGATCTCGGGCCGGCCTGTACGGGCACGATCGGCATCGCGCCGTCCGCGAACCTGAACCCCGACCGCACATTTCCGTCGCTGTTCGAACCCGTGCACGGCTCCGCGCCCGACATCGCGGGGCAGTTCATCGCGAACCCGATCGCGATGATCTGGTCGGCGGCCTTGATGCTCGACTTCCTCGGCAACGGCGCGGGTCGCGAACGCGAAGCGCACGATGCGATCGTCGCCGCAATCGAGGACGTGTTGCGCACGGGGCCGCATACGCGCGATCTCGGCGGCAACGCGGGAACGCAGGAAGTGGGCGAAGCGATCGCCGCGCGGATCGCGGGCTGACGATCACGCCCGGCGTGATCGCACGCGCCGGGCGGCGACTGCACGAGTCGGCGTGCGGTGAGCAACGCGCAATGCGTTTGCGCACTCGTAGGGATTCCGATTCGTGCGCGATGAAGTCGAGCGGTGAGCAACGTCGCGCCGCAATGCGCACGGTTCGCACTCTCCGTTGCCGGCACGAACGCGATCGGTGAGTTGCACATCATGCGCGTACACACCGATCGTCAATCCACTCCCGACCCTGTGCGATATTCGATCGGTGAGATGCATCACGCGGTGAAGCACACCGTTGCATGCCGATACGCGCTTCACACGCTGGCGACGTGTGCGACCTGTCCGCGTTGCCCGGGACGATGCCGCATCGAACGGCTTGAAACACACAGTCCGACGCGACATTTCACCTCGTCCCGAAAAATCTCACCTTTAGCGCATCGACTCCCGAATTTCCTCACCCTTGAAACCCTGTGATGCCTGCAATGATCCGTCGAGTCGACGCGCCCGTCACAGCCCGAGATCGGACAACCCCGGATGATCGTCCGGACGACGGCCGAGCGGCCAGTGATAGAGACGATCTTGCTCGCGGATCGGCAGGTCGTTGATGCTCGCGTGGCGATGCGCCATCAGGCCGTTTTCGTCGAATTCCCAATTTTCGTTGCCGTATGAACGAAACCAGTTGCCGGCGTCGTCGTGCCATTCGTATGCGAAGCGCACCGCGATGCGATTGCCGCCGAATGCCCAAAGCTCCTTGATCAGCCGGTAGTCGAGCTCGCGCGTCCACTTGCGCTGCAACAGCCCGACGATCTCGTCGCGGCCGGTCACGAATTCGGCACGGTTGCGCCATCGGCTTTGCGGCGTATAGGCGAGCGACACGCGCTGCGGGTCGCGCGTGTTCCACGCGTCCTCGGCGGCGCGCACCTTCTGGCGCGCCGTTTCGAGCGTGAACGGCGGAACGGGCGGACGGACTTCGGGGGAAGCGGACATGGGGTGCTCCTGTTCAGGTGATGGCCACGGACGCCCGCGGCCGGTTCGGATTCGCGGCTTCGACTACCGTGACACCGCGTCGAGCAGCAGTTCGGCCGTTGCGCGCGCATCGCGCGCGGCGCTTACATCGCCGGTCACGAGCGCCACGCCGATCGCGCCGTCGATCAGCACGAGCCACTGGCGCGCCAGGCGCGCGAGCCCGCGACGCTCGAGGCCCGTTTCGTCGGCATACGCATCGAGCCGCTCACGCACGAATGCCAGCAGGCGTGCCTTGTGTGCACGCGCGACGACACGCACGGGATCGTCGGCATCGGGAATCTCGCCCGACGCGTTCAGGAACGCACAGCCATGAAAGTCGGGCTGTCCGAACCAGTCGCGCAGCACGTCGAACATGCCGAGCAACTGCACGCGCGGCGCCTTGCCGCGCGCCAGCGTTGCATCGACGAACCAGCGCATCCAGCGCTCGTCGCGGCGTTCGAGCGCGGCCACCACCAGCGCTTCTTTCGATTCGAAATGCGAATAAAAGCTCTTTCGAGCCGCGCCGGATCGCTTGACGATCGCATCGACGCCCGTCGCATGGATGCCGCCCGAATAGATCAACGCTTCGGCCGCATCGAGCAGCCGGTCGCGAACGGCCGGTTCGCCGGAGGAGTCGTGAGGTGTGTTCATGGGTTTAAGGTAGAACGATCGTTCTCCATCGTCAACACCCGCATGCAAAAGCCCTGTCGACGTGAGGGCTGAATCGCTTCATGGCTGTGCGCCGCGGCCCGCCGCGTTTACGACATTTTTTCTTGAAGCGGATGCGCGACGCTCACTACACTTCGGTCACCCTGTCTGGGCGAAAGGACATCATGCAGCGACCGGAAACCGCGCGCCCCGCGCGTGCCTATGCGGCTTATGCCAAGCGGCTCGATGGCCGCGTCGTCGTGCGGCGCTTCGATCCGCGCAACGATTCGTACGACACGTTGACCGCGCTGCTGCATCGCGCCTTCGCACCGCTCGGTGCGTTGGGTTTCAACTGCCCGTGCGTCGATCAGCCGGCCTCGGCGACGCGCGAACGCGTGCTCACCGGCGAGTGCTTCGTGGCGCTCGGCAATGCGCACCTGGTCGCGACGATGACGATGCGTTCGCACGATCCCGATTCCCGCTGCGATCCGTACCGCAGCCGGCACGTCGCGACGCTCGGCCAACTGGCCGTCGATCCCGTCTGGCAGGATCGCGGCATCGGCCGTGCGCTGCTCGCATTCGCGCAACGGCGGGCCGCCGCGCGCGGCGCGACGCACCTCGCACTCGACGCGCCATACGCGGCGATCCGGCTCATCGATTTCTATCGCCGCGAAGGATTTCAACCGGTCGACGTGATGCGCTTTCCGGGACACAACTACGACAGCACGATCCTGTGCAAATCCGTCAGCATCGCGGACAGTCGCATCGTGGCCGGCGATACGACGCAGATCGAGGTCGCGCGGCACGTCGGGGCGGCGTCATGAAACACGATATGCCGAAGCGCGAAGGCGGCGACGATCACACCCCACTCACCGTCCGGCAGGCACGCGTGCGCGCGGCGCTGCGGCTGCGCGGGGTGTTGAAGCTGACGATTCTCACGATCGCGGTCGCGCAAGCGCTGGCATTCGCGTTCGAAAGCCTGCTGGTCATGACCGGTTTCGCGCCCGATGCCGCGACGGTGCTGCTGTTCCGCTTCGTGACGTGCGCGCTCGTCAGCTTCTGGCTACAGGCGGACGCGTTGCGCGCGTATCAATACGCGGCGCAACACGGGTTCGTCACCGCTCCCGTCGCGCACGGCGACCCGGTCGAGGTTGCACCGCAGTGCCCGAAACGCTGGCTCGTCGTGTTGAGTCTTCAGCTCGACCCGCGAGGGTTGAATGGTGAACGGATCAAGTAGCGGTCTGCACACCGATCGATGTCGATTGATGTCGATCGCCCCGCGCATGAGTGAGTCGCAATGCGGCGTGAAGGCTCACGGTTGATGGCGCGGTCGGCACGGCATCGCACAGGACGCGTAACGAACGACCACGCGGCAAGCCAAGAGGGAAGTGCTCGGAAGAGGGGAGCAGGTGCCGAACGGCGGGATAGCGGGAAGCGACACAACTGTCGACAGGTGAAGTGAACGTGCGATTGCAGGTCACCGATGTGCGTTCGCGCCGCGATTCGGCGCGCAAACACAGCTCCCGAATAATCTCACCTTGAGCCGAGATTCGCGCGTTTCGATCGCGAAAACACAGACGTAAAACAAAAACGGGGCAGGCGGCGAACACGCCGCACTGCCCCTGCGGCGCTCAGGCCGTCCAGTCGAGAATCACCTTGCCGCTTTCGCCAGACAACATCGCGGCGAAGCCCTTCTCGTAATCGTCAGCCGCAAAGCGATGCGTGATGATCGGCGACAGGTCGAGGCCGCTCTGCAGCATCGCGACCATCTTGTACCAGGTCTCGAACATCTCGCGGCCGTAGATGCCCTTGATCTCGAGCCCCTTGAAGATCACCTGGTTCCAGTCGATCGCCGTCTGCGCGGGCGGAATGCCGAGCAGCGCGACCTTGCCGCCGTGGTTCATCGCCTCGAGCATGCTCGTGAACGCGCTCGGCACGCCGGACATTTCGAGGCCGACGTCGAAGCCTTCGGTCATGTGCAGATCGGACATCACGTCGCGCAGCGACTCGCGTGCGACGTTGACCGCGCGCGTCGCGCCCATCTTGCGTGCGAGCTCGAGCCGGTAGTCGTTGATGTCGGTGATCACGACGTTGCGCGCGCCGACGTGCTTCGCGATCGCGACGGCCATGATGCCGATCGGGCCCGCACCGGTGATCAGCACGTCTTCGCCGACGAGGTTGAACGACAGCGCCGTGTGCGTCGCGTTGCCGAACGGATCGAAGATCGACGCGAGATCGTCGGAGATCTCCGGCGGAATCTTGAATGCGTTGAACGCCGGAATCGCCAGATACTCGGCAAACGCACCTTCGCGGTTCACGCCGACGCCGACCGTGTTGCGGCACAGATGCCGGCGCCCCGCGCGACAGTTGCGGCAGAAGCCGCACGTGATGTGGCCTTCGCCGGACACGCGATCGCCGATCGCAAAGCCGCGCACTTCCTGCCCCATCTCGACGATCTCGCCGACATATTCGTGACCGACGTGCATCGGCACGGGAATCGTCTTCTGCGCCCAGTCGTCCCACTTCCAGATATGGATGTCGGTGCCGCAGATCGCCGTGCGGCGGATCTTGATCAGCACGTCGTTGTGGCCGACTTCGGGACGCTTCACGCGCGTGAGCGTGAGGCCGGGGCCACGTTCGAGCTTTGCCAGTGCTTTCATGATCGCGCCTCCGTCAGATGATGCCGAGCGACTTGCCGACGCGCACGAACGCGGCGACCGTCTGGTCGATCTGCTCGGGCGTATGCGCGGCACTCATCTGCGTACGGATGCGCGCACGGCCACGCGGCACGACGGGGAACGAGAAGCCGATCACGTAGACGCCTTCGTCGAGCAGCTTGTCGGCCATGTTCGTCGCGAGCTGCGCGTCGCCGAGCATCACCGGGATGATCGGATGCGCGCCCGGCACCAGCGTGAAGCCCGCTTCGGTCATCTGCTGGCGGAACCGTGCGCCGTTTTCGCGCACGCGCTCGCGCAGCTTCGCGCCTTCGTCGCTGCCGAGCAGTTCCAGCACCTTCAGCGATGCCGCGGCGATGCTCGGCGTGAGCGTGTTCGAGAACAGGTACGGGCGCGAGCGCTGGCGCAGCAGTTCGATGACCTCGCGACGCGCGGCGACATAGCCGCCCGATGCGCCGCCGAGCGCCTTGCCGAGCGTGCCCGTGATGATGTCGACACGACCTTCGACGCCGCAGTGCTCGGGCGTGCCGCGGCCGTGGGTGCCGATGAAGCCGACCGCGTGCGAATCGTCGACCATCACGATCGCGCCGTAGCGATCGGCGAGATCGCAGATGCCTTTCAGGTCGGCAATGATGCCGTCCATCGAGAACACGCCGTCGGTCGCGATCAGCTTGTGGCGCGCGCCCGCTGCGTCGGCTTCCTTGAGCTTCGCCTCGAGGTCGGCCAGGTCGTTGTTCTTGTAGCGGAAGCGCTTCGCCTTGCAGAGGCGAACGCCATCGATGATGCTCGCGTGGTTCAGCTCGTCGCTGATCACCGCGTCGTTCTCGTCGAGCAGCGTCTCGAACAGCCCGCCGTTCGCGTCGAAGCAGCTCGAATAGAGGATGCTGTCCTCGGTGCCGAGAAATGCGGCCAGCGCGCTTTCCAGTTGCTTGTGCACGGTTTGCGTGCCGCAGATGAAGCGCACCGATGCCATGCCGAAGCCGTCCTGGTCGAGGCCGGCCTTTGCCGCATCGATCAGGCGCGAATCGTTCGCCAGACCCAGATAGTTGTTCGCGCAGAAATTGAGCACGCCGGCACCGCCGGCGAGCCGCACGTCCGCCGCCTGGGGACTCGCGATCTCGCGCTCGGTCTTGTAAAAACCGTCCGCGCGGATCTGGTCCAGCGTCCCGCGCACCTGGGCGAGAAAGGCATCACGCATCGCAAAGCTCCTGACAGGGTTTCGCATTCCGCAACGCGCCACTCGTGGCGGCGGCGCAACGGCCTGCTACTGTTATAGTCGGTCGTTCGGTTGACCGCATTTATCCGATATTCCGAACTAAAATTCGAAATATCGAACAACTCTAAGCGAACGGAATCCAAATGGCAAGTTCCTCCGGTTCGCGGCGCACGCCTGCCAGCGCCGCACCGCAACCGCCGGCCGCAACGCCGCCACGTGTCGGCGAGCAGATCCAGCGGCTGCGCAACGAACGCAAGCTGACGCTCGACGACCTGTCGCGCGCGGCCGGCGTATCGAAATCGATGCTCTCCGAGATCGAGCGCGACAAGGCCAACCCGACGATCGCCGTTGCGTGGCGGCTGACGAACGCGCTCGGCATCACGCTCGACGAGCTGTTCTCGCAGCCGAAGGCACCCGAGACCATTCGCGTGGACGGCCCGCACGACATCCCGACGCTCGCCGGCCATGACGGCCGCTACCAGTTGCGCGTGTGGGGCCCGATCGACCTCGCCGGCAAGTTCGAGTGGTACGAGCTGACGCTGCCGAGCGGTGGCGCGCTGATATCGAACGCCCACGAGCCCGGCACGCGCGAGCACCTCACCGTGCTGCAGGGCGCGATGGAAATCGAAGCCGCGGCGGCCAGCCGGCGCCTGAAGGTAGGCGACACCGCGCGTTACCCGGCCGACGAGGCGCACGCGATCCGCAATCCCGGCAAGGCCGAGGCGCGGGCATTGCTGATCGTGATACATCGCTGACGTCGCGGATAGCTGGCCAAAGGGCCAATTGCAGGCCGGTTGCGGAAAACACTGTATGTTTGTACAGTATACGGACATTCCGCCATGCATGGGCCGGAGCTGGCGCACCGAGGCGCCCGCCCGGTCGACAGGAGCCTGCAATGACAGAAGAACAAGATTTGGCCGCGCTCAGCTTCAAGGCTGCCGCGCACGACCTCGAGCTGATCGTCCGGCATATCGCCGGGCGCTACATCCACCAGCGCGTCCCGCTGACGTGGCGCCTGTTGCACGCCATCGAGGCCGAAGCACTCGCCGATCTCGGCTTTGCCAGCCGGCACGAGGCCGGCATGCGTCAATTGTTCGAACGGCAGTTGGACATGACATTTCCCGAAACGGACGATCCGATCGACTTCGGGCGCTCGAATGCGCTGCCTGCCGTTTTTTCGTTCGCGGTTCTCGCGTACGAAGCAGCGGCAAAGTCGTCGCTCGACACGGCGCCGCACGAGCGTGCGCACCGCCCGTCCAAGGCGTGGGGCGACTGACTGCCCGCCCGGGCTACCGCGCACGGTGGCCTTGTCCAGCCTCTTGCAGCCCGAAGCGTTGCGGAAAGGGCTACCATATACGCAACTAACGGAATAAATCACATGTCCCTTCCCGCCTCTCCCGACACCCCAGCACGCCCGGAAGAAACGGATCTGTTCGACCGCGGCGCATCCGACTGGATCATCTCGCCCGAAGCCGCATTCGATGCATGGCTCGCCATGCAGGACTATCGCCGCTCGTCGGCCGACGTCTATCGCGCACAATGGGGCGCGTTTCTCACATGGATGCGTGCGCACCAGAAGAATCTGGCAACCGTCGATACCGCAACCATCGCGAACTTCGTCGGCGAACTGCCGATCCGGAAAACCCAGCGAATGCGCTATTTGCGGCTGATCGAGCGCGTGCTCGACCACATCCGGCGCACCGAATATGCATCGACCAACCCGGCCCGGTTCATTGCTCAGGATGGCGAAGCGAACTGGCGCAAGGCACGCGACAACGAACCGACCGGTTTCCTCACGCCAGCCGAGCGCGCGACGTTGCTCACTTACCTGTTTTCGCCGATCGGCGTATCCGGTTCCGCGTACTGGAAGGAGCGGCGCGACCGCGCGCTCGTCGCCGCATTTCTCGGTGCCGGCATCAAAACCGGCGAAGCTCGCGCACTCACGATTAGTTGCATCAATACGAGTGGAACGTCGCTGCAGATCGAGTCGACGCATCCGGATTTCGCACGCGAAACGCACCTGGCATCGTTCGCGATCGCCCTGCTCGAAGCCTGGCTCACCGAGCGCAAGCGCCAGGAAATCCCTGGCGAACTCGTGTTCCCGGCATCCCACGCCGGGCGACCGATGCACAAGGCGACGATGCTGCGCGCCATCGACGCGATCGTCGAATCCGCCGGGCTCACGTCGTCGCGCACCGCGCGCGCGAGCCCGCAAACGCTGCGCAATACCTACGCGGCCGAACTGTTCGAACACGACGTGCCGCCCGAACGGGTCGGCAAATGGCTGGGCTTCATGCGGCCGATCTCGTCGAACCGCCTGCATCGCGCATGGAAAAACTGGCGCGACGGTCTGGCCGACAGCAACGGTGACGCGTCCGACCGCGACGAAACTCACTGATCGCCAAACGGCTGCTCACGCGAAGCGATCCGTGAGCAGCCTTGCGTGGCGCCGCCTCACCGTTTCACAGCTCCCGAAAAACCTCACCTCAAGCTCCCCGGATCGTCTCACCTGTGCCGCGCAGCCGATCCTGGCATCACCTGTGTGCAAAGTGCGCGACGGCTTCGAATCGGGACGGCCATGCGCCCGAAGCGTGTTCGCACTCGGGGCAGGCCACTTCAAAACCCTCTTCACCATGTGACAGTTCCGGCTCGCCATCGCAATGCGGGCAATGGGCCGGCACCGGCGTGTCGTGATCCAGTGAGGTGCCGATCGCGGCAAACGCCTCGGCATCCAGTTGCCCCGCATCGGCGAGGCGGCGGATCAGCGTCGCGATTTCCGGATTCATGCCGCGGCTCGCACGCAGCGAACTCACCTCGCGCGTCGCCCGTTCCAGTTCATCACCTTGGCTGCGCAACTGTTCTTCCAGCCGGTCGGCGCGGGCCTTGGCCGAACTCAGTTGCTGCAGGAAATCGAATTCCTTGCGCTGAACGTCGCGCAAACCGCTCTGATAGGTCGACGCCATGCTGCGCAACGAATCCAGCTCGACCAGCATCGGCTTGACGCGGCGTTCGGCTTCGGCCACCGCGTCCTTGATTTGCTGCGCGTAGTGCTCGGTGCGCTGCTGCAGTTCGGCTTGCAGCGCATCGATACGGTCGCGCAGCGTGGCGTTCTGCGCCTGCTCGGCTTCGACACGGCCGGCGGCGGCAGCCAGTTCCTTTTCCAGTCGAGCGACTGTGGTGAGCAACGTCGCTTCGCTGGCCGAACCGTGCGTCGTTTGCGATGCGAGCTGGACCTCGAGTTCGGTCACGCGAGCCTGCAATTGCTCGTTTTTCGCTTCGCCCCGCGCGAGTGCGCCCTCGAGCGTCTCCTGGCGGACGGTTGCGTCACGCAACCGCTGTTCGGCGTCGGCAACGCCGGCGCGAACCTGTTCGCGATCGCCATCGAGACTGTCCCGCGCCGCTTTCAACGCTTCTTCATAGAGTGCGCCGAGCAACGCACCGGCCTTTTCCTCGACGGCCTTCGGGATCGCGGCACCGTCGAGCCTGACTTTGGACGCTGAACGGATCCGTTCCCAGAAATGGTCGATGTCTTTCGGGATATCGCTGGCACTGCCGGTTTGGGTGAGATCGCGGACGTTGGCAGCCGACGGCCGGATGCCGAGATCGAAGAACAGCCGCTTGCATGCGTGAAGAGACAATTCCTGCCGTCGCGCACCGCTCGCGCGCAGCGATTCCAGTTCGTCCCGAATGGCTTGACGTATTTCGTCCAGGGTCATCGCTGTGCTCACAGACATTGAAGTGTGGCAATCATAACGAAATACGTATTTATTGATACTTGTTTCGGCTCGACGTTGTGAATTTACGTCGTATCGCACAGAAATCGGGTCTGTGAGCCAATCCGGACGACTGTGGTCCAGGATTCCGTGAAACAAAGCGAAGAAAGTCAGCCAAGTCCTTGTCGCACAAGCATTTTCCCGCAGACCCCGAATTTCGGCATTTGTTTCACATGATCACGGATCCGATTGCCTGTGGGGGTTCAGGGGTTGAGGTGTCTGTGGAAAACTCATCAGCCGATGTCTTGAGAGTATTAGAAGTAAACACCCTTGAACCCTTAGTTAAAAACGTTAACGCCACGGCACAGCCTTATGCTGCAAGGCTTTCCGGCCGACAAGGTGAAGTTTTACGGGAGCCAAGGTGATCTTCTGCGGGAGCTGACGTGATGGGGTTCAGGGACCAGCGTGAGCCGTTGCAGGAAAGGTCGTGAGCGGATTCGGGATCACAGTGAAACACAAGATTTCCCAAAGGTGAGGCTTTTCGGGGCCTCACAGCCACAGAACCCGCGCTGTGCCTGACTGCACAGTTTTCTGCCTGTGCAGACATAGGTGAGAATTTGCAGGACCTTCTTCACGCCCCGATTCTGACCATCTTTTAGGCAGTTTCAGTGAAAGGTGAGGTTTCACGGGACTCCAGGGCGGTTTGGTGTGAGGATTTCCGGGAAACGAACGCCATTTTGCACAGCAAAAGCACGCTTGGGGGCCTGTGATGGCCTAAAGGTGAGGTTTTTCGGGAGGGAAATCCGGGTTTTCCTGCCCGGATCCCGTTGAGGTGAGATTTTTCGGGGCCTGGATCACAGGCTGCGATTCGGGCCACAGGTGAGTCTTTCCGGGAATGGAATTTGCCCGAAAAATGGTCAAAGGTGAGGCTTTTCGGGATCGATGAGCTGCCGAATTCGCCGAAAAGCCCGCCAGGACTGGAAGAAATCTCGTTTTTGCTGTGCCTCTTTTTGGTTCAGGTGAGATTTTTCGGGGGCTGACACAGCGTTGTCGTATGAAGGATTTCCGTCGAAAGGTGAGGCTTTTCGGGGGATGTCAGTGGCGCACAGCTAAATGCCTTCTGTGCATAAGTATCGGATCGCATTGGGTTTTTTGATACTGCGACAGTTACGGTGAGGTTTTTCGGGAGCCATTCCGTTGCCTGTGAAGGCACAGCGATTTTTCCGGAAGGTGAGCTTTTTCGGGAGGCGCTGATAGCGAATCCCGCGCGTGTCGGGCATTCGTCGACAACGAGACGAATGAACACACTGTGCTCGAGGTGAGTATTTTCGGGACCTGACACGGTTTGTGCACTGTACAATGCGCGCCCGGGCCGGCACAGCAGGCCCGATCGGGGTGCGCGGGCCGGTTTCACAGGCGTCTTCCGGGATGCCGAGCCCGATCGCGATCTCCCGATGAGTCGCGCCTGTACATGCATACAGGCCGATGTGGGTCGATCGGGAGCCGCGGTGAGGTGGGATCGCAACCCTGTGCCGAACGCACAGCTGCGCAGTCGTAAAATTACGACAAATCGAAAGGTGAGCCGATACGGGAGCACATTTCGCACGTATCGTGCACAGGTGAAATTCTGTGAATCGGTGCATCCCGCAGCACGTCTGGACGAGTCCGGAACGCTGCAAATCCGGAGCGGTGAGGGTTTTCGGGAGCGCCTGGGGTGAGTGCCGTTTTGCACGCGCACTTCACCCGCTATGGTGAGCATGTCGTTCTGGACGCACTTCACCGCAGGCGCTATCCTTCCGGAAAACTTCTCCTCCGACCCGACGTATGGCCACGACGAAGCGCGCCAAGAAAACCGATGTGGATGTGGTGAGTGCCAGTTCAGCCGAATTGCGGAAGGCCGTCGAGGCGATCGCAATTCAGCCGAAGAGCGGCAAGATCACGCTCCTCACTCGCAAGCTGTTCAATGTCCTGCTGGCCGTGGCGCAGCAGGCCGACGACTCGGGCGATACGTATCGCGCGCTGCTGTCGGACATCGTCGCCAACTCCGCTTTCGATTCGAACGACACCGCGCTGGTGAAGGAACACTTGCGCCGTATGGTGTCGGTGCAGGTCGAATGGAGCACGGGGACGTCCAGCCAGAAGCCGGGCCGCAAGTGGGGGATCTCGACGCTGATCGCCGATGCGGAAATTCTCGAGGATCCGGCGACCCGCCGCGTGTGGGTCGAATTCTCGTTCGCACCGAAGATCAAGAAGAAGCTCCTCGACCCGGTCCAGTATGCACGCCTGAGCCTGCAGTTCCAGAGCCAGCTGCGCAGCAGCGCCGGCCTCGCGCTGTACGAAATCTGCGTGCGCTACCTGACGAACCCGAGCCACCTGACGATGCGCGAGCCGTGGGAATGGTGGCGGCCGATCCTGTCGGGTACGCCCGACACGGAAGCCGGCGACGAGGCGAAGCGCGAGTACAAGTACTTCAAGCGCGACTATCTGCGTCCCGCGATCGCGGAAGTCAACGCGGTCACCAACATCTTCGTCGAGCTGATCGAGCACCGCGAAGGGCGCCGGGTGGCGGAGATCCAGTTCCGCGTGACCGAGCGCAAGCAGCCGATGCTCGCACTCGACGAACACCCGAACGTGTTCGACAGCACGCTGGTCGACCGGATGGTGAAGCTCGGGATCCCGCTGAAGGAAGCGCAGACGCTCTATGCGGACAGCGAAGAGAATCGCATTCGTGCCGCGCTGCAGATGACCGAGCAGCGGATGCGCAGCACGACGCTGCCGCCGGTGCGCAGCGCGCCGGCATTGTTCAAGGATGCGTTGAAGAAGGGTTATGCGCCGCCGGTCGAGTCGGTCGACGCGCTGCCTGCCGGCACGCCGTCTGCGAAGGTTGCCGCGGCCCAGCCGGACGATCTGAAGGCACGCCTGCTGAGCGAGTTCGCGGCGTTCCGACGCAAGGAAGCGAAGGTACTGTACGAAGAGCAGGGCGACGCCGAGCGCGAAGTGGCGCGCGAGTCGTTCGAGTCGGAGGTGCTGCCGACGATGGGCACGCATCTGCGCGATGACTGGCGCAAGCGCGGCCTCGATTCCAAGCTGGCCGAGACGGCGTTTTTCGACTGGCTGGCCCAGAAGACCTGGGGCGAGCCGACGGACGGCGATCTGCTGTCGTTCACGCTGAACCAGTCGCGGGCCGCCTGAGGCCCGCTCAGGCCCGCTGACGGGCCGCCGCCGGCCCCGCCCTCAGTTGCGGGGCCCGGCGTCCTCACCAGGCCCTGCCGGCCGTTTCCGTCACTCCGACAACAGCATCCGCTCGAGCTGCTCGAGGATCGCGTCGCGCTTGTCCTTCGGGAGACCGCGCAGGCGCAATTCGATGCGATCTTCCCCATACGACTTCAGGTCGCCGACCGCCTTGCCGCCGAGCTTGATCTCGAGACGCTGCGCATAGCGTTGACGGCCCGCAGCCTTCGGCGTTTCCTGTGCCGCGACGCGGCCCTTGACGATGTCCGACACCTGGCGCGTGCTGAGATCGTCCGACACGATCTTGTTGATCAGCCGCAGCGTGGCCTCGGTGCCGCGCGCGTTGTGATAGCGGCCGACCTGATACGCCATGTTCGAACCGAAGCGATCAGGGCGCGCGACCATTTCCTGCATGATCGCTTCCGGCAGCTTGCCGATCGACAGCGCGACGGCCACCGTCGATTCGTCGAGGCCGAGGTGCTCGGAGAGTTCCTTCTGGCTCTGGAAATGCTTGTCGTCGAGGAAGCGGCGCCACACGACGGCGTTGTCGAACACCGTCTGCGAATCGCGCTGGACGTTGAGATCGTAGCCGAGCTTGTAGCTCTGGATGCCGATCGGCACGTCGATCACGATCGCCTTGACCGATTCCTTGTTCGCTTCCTTCAGTGCCCGCACGCGGCGGCCGCCATCGCTGACGAAGTACGTGCCCGGGTTGTCGTAATCCGGAATCACGTGGATCGCCTGCTGCTGCCCTTGCTTCGCGAGGTTGACCGCGAGTTCGGCAATCGACGATTTCAGATAGAAGTGCCGCGGATTGAACGGGCTATGCTTGATCGCCTTCAGCGACAGCTCGATCACCTGCCCCGGCGCATAGCGGTTCTCGAGGCGCCACGCGCGATATTGCGCCGTTTCATCGATCGACGGATCGAGCGTGAGCTCGGGCGCGGGCGGCGGCGCGATGTCTTTCTTCGCGGATTTGGTCGGCGCCGGGGTGGGCGCCTCGGACTTGACGATGCCGTCGATCGCATTGAGTCGATCGAGCGCCGTGCGCTTCTCGCTCGTCGTGATATCCGGGCGCGCTTGGAATCCTTTGGCAAATTGGGAGGGTTTCATGTGACTCCTTTGTGCGCATAAAGTCAGGGCAGCATGGCGACGATTTCGTCGGCGCATGCGCGAATTTCTGCGGCGGCCAGCTTGCCGCCGCGATCGTTCATCTGCAGCACGGTCTGACCGAGCGCCATCGCCTGCTTGTACGCTTCCCGGGTCGGGATCTGCGTCTTCAGCAACGGGAAGCCGAGTTCCTCGAGCGCGCGCTTGAGCTCGCGGGTCAACATGCGCTTCTCTTCGGTCTTGTTCAGCAGGAAGACGGCGCGGAGGTCTTCGTTCATGACCTGCGCCTGCTGGATCAGTTTGACCAGCCCGACGCTCGACCAGTAATCGGCCGGCGACGACGACGTCGGAATCACGGCAATCGATGCGGCCAGCAGGACGACGCCCGATACTTTCTCGGTGATCGACGGCGGGCAGTCCACGACGATGATGTCGTAGTCGTTGATGAACTTCTTGATCTCGCGATGGATCTGGCCATCGGCTTCGGCCAGGTTGACGACCGGAAACGGAATGCCGGTTTCGCTGTCGCCGGATGCGCTCGACCAGTGAACCAGGGTGTTTTGACGGTCTGCGTCGATGACGAGGATGCGCTTCCCTTTTTCATGGAACGCGGCACCGAGGTGCATGGCAATCGTGCTTTTGCCGACGCCACCTTTCTGTTGAGTGACTGCAATGATTTCCGCGGCCAATTTTCACTCCTATTTTGGTCGTTGGAATTCTACAGGACGATATTTGAATTTCAATGAAATTGTCGTTCGACAACTACGCGTTGGCCATTCGGACTATCGGTTTATGCGCATAAACGTACCGGCGATGACCGCTGGTTCGATGGGATGGTGTGGCGGACGCGTGAAACGTCGATGGGTGACTCGGAGGTGTCATCACGTATGGCGTTGTCGGGGTGAGTAGCGAGTTGCCGCAGGATTGCGGTGCACTGCCCTTTCGTTCGATAGGGCAGTCTTGCCTGAGAGGCGGGAAGTTTGTGCGCATAAACCCCCGGGAACCGAGCTCGTCGATCGTGCCGTGCGACTGGAAGGCCGGCGTTTCAGAGAGTGAGTGGTGAGCGGTGTGCTCCGCCGGGGGACGCACGGTCGAGGTGTACCACTGAACCTGCGTACGTCGGCACGGCGCACTGTCTGGGCGCTACGTTTATGCGCATAAACCGTGAGCGATAGACGGCGAGCGGCGAAGGATCACATCTCGACCGCGCCGGAATCCCATGCGCGGTGATATCCCCTGCGAGGGAGCACATCGACGCAGGGCAGCACATCGACACAGGCAGCACATCGACACAGGCAGCACATCGACACAGGCAGCACATCGACACAGGCAGCACATCGACACAGGCAGCACATCGACACAGGCAGCACATCGACACAGGCAGCAC
>NZ_JAAGPM010000032.1:0-237 GCF_017104865.1 Burkholderia sp. Ac-20349 | reverse complement strand
ACAGACTTACAGCTCGTATAAAGACGATTGAGTGAGGTGATGACAGTGCATGTGTGATCAGTGTAGTAACTAATCAGGATACAGGCTGGTAAGTAATTGTGTCATATTGTATGGTAATAGAGCATGCAGCATGGAAGAGATGATTTATGACGAGAGAGAGAGTGACGCAATTTAATTGCTGAGTTTTTTTTTTTTTTTTTTTTTTTTTATTTTTTTATTTTTTTTTTTTTTTTTTTC